>ONMY01000295.1 GCA_900318975.1 uncultured Bacillota bacterium
ACATACTGGTGGTGGAATGTGCTCAATTCTCCCATTATGCTTACTTGATGGCGCATCAATTTATACATCAGGATATTCTTGTACTACTTATTATTCAGGTAGAGCAGAAGACACTTATGAATTTGTTGATGTACAAAATGGTATAGATGTTGATATTACTATTCCATATAGTGATTTCTATAATGATCAAGCATTATACAATGCGATTCATCAAACAAACGACTAATTAAAGAAATATACTAAATTAGTATTAAAAAAACTGTCTAGATTGGTTTCTAGACAGTTTTTATATGGAATAGTAATTATATTAAGATGGATATGTAAATCCATCAACTTCAGCTGCTTCAATAAAATCAATATTTTCATTTAAAAATTCTACATCTCTAAGAATTCTTTCATAATCATGATAATCCATAATTAATAATAGTACTCTTTTAAATCTACTACTATCATAATCTGGTCTATTTTCTATAATGTTTTTATATGGCGCAGTTAAATCTTTTATTTCTAAAATGTCATCCAGTAAAAAATCATCTTTTGTATATTCAACAAATTTAAGGCTTTCTTCATGATTAATTGTTAGCATAATGTGATTATCAATAAAATTATAAGTCTTTTGTTTAAAAGACGATGTGATTACATCGGTAGTACCACTATTAAGCGTTGTGCTCCTATCTACATAAGTATTAAGAGTAGAATTTGATGAAGTTCTTCCACAAGAAGATAGAGCACATATTAGCAATAAAGAAACAACCACAATTATACTTTTTCTCATAGATATCTCCATATTAGGTATTATACAATAGAAGGCTTTAAGATTATATTATTTAAGCTATATTCTTAAAAATGCAACTATAAGTTGCGAATATATGTTATAAAATCAACTACAAAGGTATAGAATATAACTATAAAATAGTATTAAATATTAGTGAGGGAAGAAAATGTTAGGCGATAAGATTGCACAATTAAGAAAGGAAAAGAATATATCACAAGAAGAATTAGCGGATATCTTTAATACATCAAGACAAGCTATATCAAAATGGGAAAGAGGTGAATCATACCCAGATATTGATAGACTTAAAGATTTAGCTTTATATTTTAATGTATCTGTGGACTTTCTACTTGATTATGATATTGAATCTAGTTCTGTCGATGGTTTTATTAAGAAAATTGATACAAGTATGCAAAATGGTGATTCAAAGATAACTATAGAAGATATTAAAGCTATGGTTTCTAAATACCAAAACAATTTTGAACTTCTAACTTGGATTATTTCATATCTTTCTGAATTATATTATGTAACCAAGGATGAGAGTCTTCTTGATTTAACTATAAATTATTCAAATAGACTCCTCCTCCTCTATAAGCCAAATAACAGTTTGAGTGTAACACTTGGAGATATTTATCAAGCATTATCTTCAGCTTACTTTCTTAAAAAAGAGTATGAAGTAGCTAAAAACTATATTATTGAACATAATGTCGCAGATATGGATTCTGTATTATATGAATGTGAATTTCAACTTGGAAATAAAGAAAAATCATCTGAGATTGCATTCTCATTCTACTTAAGGTCAATTATGAATCTTATTGAAAGCAGTACTCTTCAAATAAATCAATTGCTTAAAACTAATGAATATAATGAAGCATACGAGATGGTTGAATGGATATCATCATTCATTAAATCAATCGAGAAAAAGGGAGTTTTATTCCTTAGAGTTATATACGTTCTCGTATTCATTAAAGCATCAATTGAAAAGACACTAAACTTAGATTATAAAGATTCCCTAACTTTCTTAAAAGAAAAATATGAAGAAGCAGAACAGGCAAAAGATGATACTGAATCAATTAAGTTTATTCATCTTAAAAAGACTAATATTCTCACAGTTTATAGAGGAATAAAAGAAGAAATTGAAAAGACGCTTGCTTCATTTGAACTAGATTCCCTCATCTATCAAAATGGATCATTTATTTATAAGGAGTTGTTTGAGGAATAATTATGGAAGAAGAATTAATTGAAAAAAAGAAAAATGTATTTTCAAATAAAAACTTTACTTTAACATTTTTAGGTGCTTTAGTATCTAA
This sequence comes from uncultured Bacillota bacterium, assembly GCA_900318975.1. Lineage (GTDB taxonomy): Bacteria > Bacillota_I > Bacilli_A > Izemoplasmatales > UBA1188 > UBA1188. The sequence continues at coordinate 2,083 of ONMY01000295.1, forward strand.
TATTGCATCACTATTTTATTCGTTTGCTGTGAGTTTTTATATATTAAAGATAACTGATAATAATGCTTTCCTTCAAGGAATTTATCTTGCAGTTAGTGGTATTACCTATGGTGTTGTGACATTATTTGGTGGGGTTATTA
>ONMY01000294.1 GCA_900318975.1 uncultured Bacillota bacterium
ATCATAGGACAGAAAAAACTTATTCTTTCATTGCATAGGGATACCTTATACTATGTATCTCAACAATGTCTTTGCACAAACTATCTAAAGAGGGCATAATGAATGCCCTTGTTATTCCTATCTTTTTTAGTTGATTCAAGATATTTTTCTTACATCCTGCAGGTATTATATACTTCGTTGAGATTCTTTCAAAATTCTCTTTCCAAGGCTCAGGGTAAAGGACAAATAACCCATTTTGGTTTTTATATCTAACATCCGTCAGATTTGGATACAAAAGGCTAATAAAAGGGAATGCTAATATGTCGTCTTTGTCTTCATTAAATAATCTCCTGCTGAATTCATAACTTTGAAAAACAACACCATCTTTGCCAAAGTTAGAATTACAGGCAAAAAACAATGCAATCAAAGGATTGTAAGTCCAATCAAGAAGTCGTGTGGGAAGTCCGTAATGCTGTGCAAGGAACAAGAACTCCTTGTCATTTTGGGGACGAGTATCTGTAAACATCGAGTACTTCCTCTTGAAGTCGTCAAAGATTTCTCTTTCGTATTGTTTCAAGACACTTTCCTGCCCTTCTTTAAACAACCTCCCTATAGAGGGAATCAACTGATACTCTATTGATGATTGGCCCCTAAAGAAATCCGTCTCAGGGAAGCCATATTGCAGAGACAAGAATGATGCTAAGCTCTGTATTACTTTTGTTTCCATACTTTTATGCTTTAAAGGTACAAAAGTATATCATTTATTTTATTATACCTCCAATATCTTGCTCAAATTTGAATTTTATCATCATTTTTTGGCAAATATCGTTCTGTATTTCAGGAATTATCACTATCTTTGCCATTGAAAATAAATAGTGTTCCACCCTTTAAAGTTTAAGTGTGTATGGTAACATAACAACAAATATAAGGACATAAGACAGAACGTCCACTTTTGATTCTTGTCATTCGATAATTGGGGAATTAAAGAAAAACTGCAAGAACTGAAGTAGATTGTTCACGCCGTTCGGCGTGGGCATTTACTCGTTTAAGCAGTTAAGGTTATCCCCAATACCCCGAATGACGTAGACGAAGTAAATTGTCCACGTTTTTTATGAATTCTCATTGTTTTTAAATTTATTATACAAACTAATAAAATCGATTATGAAATACCTGTTTATTATTCTTACATCTTTGTTTTCATTATCAATACATGGTACAATTGTTGAAATTGGAAGTTTAACGTACGAAATAAATTCAAAAATCAAAACAGCAGAAGTCTCTTCCAAAGAAAATGGAAAATATAGTGGGGAAATTGTAATTCCAAGTCAGATTAATTATTTAGGAGATGTTTATGATGTTACTGCAATAAAGTACGATGCATTTAAAAGCTCTTATATTACTTCCGTTTCAATTCCGGAGGGTGTTAAATCAATTGGCTCAAGCGCTTTTAGTAATTGTTACAATTTGGAATCAGTAATCATACCAAATAGCGTTGTAGAAATGGGAATGTTCGCTTTTGGATGGTGTATCGGATTAAAAACCGTTGAATTAGGAAACGGTATAACATCTATTCCATATCATTGTTTTGGAAAATGCAGCAAACTAGAAACAATCATTTTTCCAAAATGTCTGGAAAGCATTGGTGAAAGTGCTTTTTTAGAATGCTCAGAATTAAAAGAGATTAACATACCAGAAAATGTAACTTTTATAGGTATGACCGCTTTTGCAAATTGTAAAAATGTTGAATCTTTGATATTACCAAATAGTAATATACAATTAAGTATGCAGGCTTTTCAAGGGATAGGTGTAAAAACTCTAATAATCCCAAACGGTGTCAAGTCTATTGGTCGCTATTGTTTTAACGGCTGTAAAAATTTGACATCTATAATAATTGGAGGCGATATTCAACAAATAGAGGATTACGCTTTTGCTTATTGTCCTGATATAGTTGATGTTTTCTGTTATGCAAAAGAAGTTCCCATTACTAATTTGAACACATTCGAAGACTCCTATATAGAATATGTGACATTACATGTTCTTGATACATCTATAGATTTATATAAAATACATCCTGTTTGGAAAAACTTCAAATACATTGTGTCGCTTAATAACAGTGATCCTAAACCGACAGGGATAAATATGTTAAAAACAGTTTCTATAGAAAAAGGAAAGAAGATATTTGACATTCGTGGTCATCAAGTTCAACATCTAGAAAAAGGTCTCTATATTTTAAATGGTAAGAAAGTTGTGATAAGATAGAATGATTTATATAGTTTAAAAAAGCGTGTCATTTAATTGTGGCACACTTCTTGTTTTCTCACAATAGAGACAACATGAAGAGAGTATTAAGGTTTTGTTTTGGCATGTTTATCAGAATCTGGAGTACAGAAGCCTATCCTCAAAACGGTCACATGGTCACAGATGTGATCGTTAAGCGTTTTGGTTGTCGGAAAGTACAAAAATAGTGCTCGAAAGGATAATCATTAATAATTGTAAGAGACAGCATTAAGTCTAGCAAGGGGAAAGCCTAGGGGCTACAGGGAGCAAATGCCTGTCAAACTATCGTGTGCCTCTACCCAAACGATTGTGCGCCTATACGCCAACAACAGTGCGCCTATACGCAAATTGAATCGCCAAAATTTTTAAAACCCACTTGGGTAACTGCATTACACCATGCCTCTAACTTCAATATTTCTCCGAAAGTAATTTTTGTTATTCCGAAAGTAATCCCTAAAATTAGTTGACTAGATGCAAAAGTAAATAAATTCCAGGACATTCGATTTTTCCCTCCCTTCCTCCCGTCACC
>ONMY01000293.1 GCA_900318975.1 uncultured Bacillota bacterium
TCATCTGTGCATGGTTCATAGAACTTCTGATAGTTGATTTGTAATTCATATCCCTTATTCTTCAGTTCTTTAAACATGTTACCATAATACTCTTCAAATTGGTAATAACCTTTCTTAGTTATACCCTTAACAATACCCATGTCTCCACAAGTTCTGTTAATTATATAATCTCCTTTTTGAAATTTTGGTTCAATCATAACTAATTAATCATTAAAATATTTTTGACTGCCAATTTATCTTCAACCTCTCGTAAGGTTTCACCGAACATGAAGAATATTCTACCCTCCTCTGGATATTCATCGTAATTGTCCATGTTCTCCCAGGCAATCGCAATTATTCCATCTGTGGCATCTGAAAACGAAAAACAACAATTGTCTTGTATAAGGTCAAGTTTTATTTTCATTTTAACAATATGAATCTCATCAATATATTTGTCATCTGGAGTTAAACCATTGCATAAACAACAAGGTTTATATTCAAAGTTTTCTCCCCAAAATTCATTTATATTATTTGTAAAAATAAATTCATATCTGTAATAGCCATCAGATTCTTCTCCTATCAATCTTATGAAGCCAAGCTTTGGCTCTTCTTCAACCTCAAGAAGTTCATCATTTAAGTCACTCATATTATTCAGCTTCTTTAAAGACATTACTGATTATTTTAGGAATACCTCCTTCAGATTGTTTTTTAACCCTCTTATCAATATCACCGTTTTTAACAAGTTCTATAAGTTTTTTGCTTCTTTCCATGACCACAGCGTTGTCTTGTACCTTGTTCCATTTTTTTTCAAAATCCTTTATTTCTTCAGTTTCTTTACCGTCATTAGTTCCATCATTAAGAATCTCATGAAGTGTTGCTGGATTAGATGTGTCAGAAATACCGTCCTGTACAGTTGCAACCATCTTTCTGCCACTTAGGATTTTTTCAGCAAGAGGAACTGCCTTATCAATAAAATACCTGTCATTATACTCTGGATTATTTACAGGTGGGTCAAACTCAATTGTTTTTTTCTCACAATTTTTTACTTGAGAGTTATCAATTTCAATGATGTTTACATCTTTAATTTCTCCGTTATCAATAATATATTCAACATGATGAGTTTCATCTTTTGCGATAACGATTTTAACAGCTTTTGTTAAGTCTAATTTTAATTCCATAACTTTTTAAATTTTAATTGTTTTTATTTTACATATAACATTAAATATCAGGCTGTTAAAGAAATTAAGCAGTTTTTCTAATAAACTTGGTTTTTTAACCATTTTTTCGCCTGTAACTTTTGTTGTCATTTCATGAAAGTTTCCCTTATGCATTTCATAGTCACTAGGTAAAGAATCAATTTCATAGTGAGACAAAAGACCTTTTATTCCATTGTTATAAATTTTTTTATCAATTGCCATAACTTTATTTATTTTTCTCTGACACAATTATATTGTCTATTATTTCCTGTTTGCCTCTTACTTTGTCAAACATTTCTTTATAAAATGTATCGTTGTAAACTTGATAATAAATAGTTACGTCCTTTTTTTGATTTAATCTGTGTATCCTATCCTCTGCCTGAAGGTTATCACCTGATACCCAGCTGAAACTATTGAATATAGCCACATCTGAAGCTACAAGTGTTAAACCAACACCAGCAGACTGAATGTTTCCTACAAACACTTTTATATTAGGGTCATTCTGGAACATTTCCACAGATTTGTCTTTTTTCTTAATGTTTATCTTACCATTATGAAAAACACAAATACCTTCAAAAGCGTCTTTAATAGTATTAAGTTCTTCATCAAAAGAACAGAATATTACAACTTTATGACCAAGGCCAACACACTTCCTGGCAAGGTCAATTGTCTTATCAGTCATTGACTTAGCGAGCCATTGCCTCATCATGATACCTTCAGTAATTTTCTTGTATTTATCAAGGTCTTCTGGATTCTTATCATTCTGAGCATCAATGTATTCATTCCATACGTTTTCATATTCGCTTCTCTCTTGTGATGTTAAATCATAGTTTAATACCTTAACAGTTTTATTGGTAAGTTTCAAGTCATTCTTATCTCGCCTTATATAATAAGGCTTAATTATCTCTTGCAACTCATCAAGATGTGATGCTCCGTCAGTAACCCATATTTTCTTGCATTTCTTCTCAAGAAGTTCATCAAGTTCTTTCTTTTCATCATAGGTTAAGTCATACCAGCTATCCTTTTTCTTTTCCCTACAGAAGATATGACTGTAAGCATCACGTTCTTTTTTATTATAAAAACTTTTCCCATCACAATATCTCTCAACATAATTTTTCCAGTCATTAGATATTGGAGAACCTATGATTTTAAGCATATTAAAAAAATTAATCGGCCTGTTCGTAATCGGAGTCCCAGTAAGTGCATAAATACCAATAGGATTGCTTCTCTTAACAAGGTCTGAAACAATCTTGAATATACCACTTGTAGTGTTAGAAAGTCTATGTGCTTCATCAATAATTATAAGGTCAAAATTTGATTGATAAAGCTGGCTGTTTTCCATTGCCTCTTCAATAACCTTTGTTTTCCTTGATATCTTTTCCTTTTCCTTTACAACTTTTGTAACTTTACCATCTTGCAATTCAAGACTCGTTTGTTTTATAGTTTCAGTAGGAACTTCATAAAAATTCTTCAATATGTCATAGTTAATGATTGTAAATCTGTTTTCCTTCCATTCTCTTCCTTCAACAATTGTAATATCTTCTTCTGGAACATATTGCATTAATTCCTTCTTCCAAGTGGTCTTCACAGATGCTGGAGAAATTATTAATACATGCTTATAATCATCCTCCAATGCTGATACAATTGCAGATGTTGTTTTACCAAAGCCCATAACATCTGCTAGAATGGCCTTCTTTCTCGTTGTAAGGAACTTTACGGCATCCTCCTGGTGAGGATAAAGGTTGCGTCCAGAACGCTCGTTGTAGGGCTTAAAATCTATTTCTTTCAAGTTCCAGCTTTCAGATAAGAAATCCGTAATAATTGCTTTCTTTGGAGCAAAGACCTCAACAGCTTTTTCTTGAGACCTTCTGTAGATACAGAAGAAGTGATATAACTGCTCAGTTTCACCAAGAAACCAAGTAATTTTTATTTTTTCTTTTACAAACTCAGTTTCCCAATCAATTTTCTTTTTCTCTCCCCACCAATCAGCAATCATAACAACCTTGTCAACTCTGATTGGTTCTCTATCAAA
>ONMY01000286.1 GCA_900318975.1 uncultured Bacillota bacterium
ACCTCCTATTTATTAATTTATATTATTTATTGAAATATTTTGGATTATCTAATATAAACTTAAGTGCATCTATATCTCTAAATATAAATGGTTTATTGATTTCGTTCTTTAGTTTTTCATTTTCTTCTAGTGCGACTTTAGGATCAATAAATATTGATTCTAATCCTTCTTCTATTTCACTATCAGTAAGAAATGGAGATCCTTTAACTCCCCTTTTAAGTTCACATGTGAAGAAATGATTAGTGGTATTTAGAATTACACCATCATCATTATTTATAACGATGATAGTACCAATTTCTTTAATAGTCTTATCATTTACTACATATCCTGTTTCATCGTTAGTCTCTCTTTTAAGTGTATCAATTATAGTTTCATCTGATTCTTGCTTTTCTCCGCCTGGAAATGTATAATAATTATTCTTTGAGCTTTTTAGCATTAAAAGTCCATCACGAGTAAAAATGATGGCTCTTGCAGCATCAAAAACTTTTACATCACTATTAAATTCATAATCTCCTGCATCAATTACACTAATTAATCTCATAATAATTAAGTCCTATATATTTTTATTCGACAAGGTATACATATACCAAGATGTTTTTTTAAAGCTTCTTGGAACATGAATTCTCTCTTTTTAATTGATATAGATAAAATTTATTAGATTGATGAATAACTTCTTCCACCAACTACAATTCCATCAATCTCCCAAGCCTCATCTGATGAATTTAAATAGTAGGTATATTCTTTATTATCTAAAGATATTAAAACTTTTATCTTATCCTTATCAATTATATTATAATCTAAGACTTTTGAATCATTTAAATGCCAAATAAATTTTAATTCATTATATGTTTCTTCATTTTCATATAATGAAAAATCATCAGATGTAAATAAAACTGATCCAAAAATTGCATTAGTTACTGCAAGAAGCATCTTTTCATTATGTGAGAGTTCAATATTGTTTTGTCTTAGGAAGAAGACATCAGGATCATTTAGAATCGCTCTTTCATTTAAAACATATCTATTTACAGTATCAAGTATAGCATTCTTAGTTGATACTGCCTCTTTTGATACCATAGACATCTTCTTATCGCCTGTATAATTTAGTGATACATCACAGCCGATTCTTGAATATTCAAAGATTCCATAGATTGATTCAAGTGGTACACCACAGCCAAGGATGATTTCGCTTTCACAAATACGTCTTAAAAGAAGACATGCATCATACATTACTTCTCCTCTTGATTTATTAAGTCTTGGAATTAGTGATGCAGCATAAAGAAAATCTAATTTTACCATCTTAAAATGCCATTTATCAAAGACTGTATTAAATACTTTTCTTAAATATTTAATAGCCTCAGGATTATAAATATCAATTACATAGCATCTCATATTGGCATAGAAAGCTCTTGGAGCCCTTCCCTTAGAATCTCTTAAGATATATTCAGGATGTTTCTTAAAAAGATCTGAATGAGGGCTAACAATAAATGGTGCAAGCCAAAGACCTGATATAAAATGGTCATTTATTCTATCTGCGATTTTTGAAAGACCATTCGGGAATTTCTTTGGATTAATTGAAAGCCAGTCCCCAGCATTCATTTGATATCCATCATCGATTTGGAAAACATCTACTCTTTCACCTTCATGCTTAAGTTTTGCGAAATTATCGATGTTTTTTAAGATGATATCTTCATTTATATCATAGTAATAATTATACCAAGATGTAAATCCTTTTAGTTTGTTATAAGTGAGTGGGAAGACTACCATTTCATCAAAGAAGGTATCAAATACTTCCTTTCTTTTACCCTTTAGTACTAAAAAATCAAATAATACTTTTTTAGTTGAAAGTGGAGTATTTTTAAAATCTGCGTATGCTCTTACCTTTTGATTATAATAATCTGATTCAAAGACTGTGAAACAGAGTTTATTATTGATTGAACCATAGAATTTATACTCTTTATTATCTTTATCTCTTATATATAAGTAACTATGAGATGGAATATATCCTGGTTTTTCTTTAAGGAGATGGATACTTCTATCTCCACCAGTATCCACTAGATACTTATTTATAAATCTAAAGATATGTGGTGTATCTTTTACAGTACCAGTTGCCTTATATTCACTTGTCTCACTCCAAGATTGAAATCCGTTTTGGCTAATGATATCATTTTCATCTATAGTTTCATCAAGTGCTAAAACAGCTTCATCCATAATAACTGGTGATTTTGGATAGAATGTACCAATTATTCTATAGCCTATCTTTACCTCTTCTCTTTCAATCTTGAATTCATCGCATTCATTTAATATATATTCTTTTTTACCATTTCTTTTAAAAGATAATTTAATTTCCATATGTTTACTACTTCCTTCTTAAATCTTTTAATAACTCTTTATTCTCATCACTAATTCTTAATGAATCATTACATTTAGAAATCGTTTTATTTATGATAAATTTATTAAGAGGTGCATTTTTAAATATATTATATGTTTCACTAAAGTGATAGGTAAATGATACTTGGAAAAACCATGAGATCATCATTTCTAAATAATAATCATCATATGTCTTTTTTGAAATAACTTTTTCTAAATATTCTATTTTAAAATCATCCTTTAGAAAGTTCATGAGTTGGCCTATTCCAAATCTTGAAATATAGGTGTTATCGCTATCAATCCATTTATAAATTTCGGCTAAGTAATCATTCTTTCTTTTTAAGAATGATTTATTCTTAAATCCATCAGTTAGTGACCAACTATTAAGATAAGGTATAAGTTTATTTAATAAAGTTAATGCTTTATCATAGTCTTTCATATATTCAAGAATGTATCTATGGATTAAATATTCTTCAAAATATTTATGTGGAAGAGTATTTAAAAAGATATCTATATCTTTCTCTTTTTCTACTATTTTACTAATAGATCTTAAAACTGGTATTCTAACACCGATATATGTATCTTTATCTACTGTTGGATTTAATTTATAGGAAAATTCACGATATTTTAAGTCTTGATTTTCTAGTATTTGATTAGTTATTTTAGTGTTTATATCCATAATCATATACCTTTTTTAAAATAATAACACGTTATAGAGTTAACTATAACGTGAAATTAGTATTATTTTTTCCAGTCGTTTCTCTTCGCAAATTCTATTGTGTTTTCTTGAGAATTTGGTTGAGAGATAAAGTAACCTTGGAAATATTCAACCTTGGCTTCTACTAACTGTTCAACTGTTTCTTTGTTTTCGATTCTTAAACTACAGATCTTGATGTCTTTATTCTTACATGTATCAACAAGAACATCGTACATCTTCTTTTCAACGAATGATTCGTTGATTTCAAGAACGTCACTTGATGTGAGCTTAACCATAGAAAAATCATATTCTTGAAGCTTCATGATATTCTTTGAATCGAGTCCAAAGTGGTCAATCGCAATCTTAAATCCACGTTTAGTAAATTCTTTTAGGGCATCACCAATTGTTTGATATTTTTCATATAGGGCATATTCTTCAACTTCAAGCATAATTGCGCTTGTTGGGACGTGGTATCTGTGAAGAATTGAGGTGAAGTCGCTAACGATTGTTTCATTTAATAATTGTTTAACTGAAAGGTTAATTGAGAAGAATGTGTTATTAGTTTTAAAGATATCTTGGTTTTCATTATAGAATTCGCAGATAGCACTAATACTCCATTTTCCAACCCAGAAGATATCGCCAGAGTTTTCAAGGACAGTTAAGAATTTGGCAGGAGATAAAACTCCAAGTGTTGGATGTTGCCAACGGATTAGAGCTTCATATCCAACAATCTTATTTTCTGTATAATCAACGATTGGTTGATAGTAAAGAGTAAATTCTTTATTCTTAATCGCAGATTTAACTTCGTTATAGTAAACGAGATTTTCTTTTTCTGTTTCATCAAAGGCACTTGAATATACTGAATATCTCTTATTTGGAGTTTTAACATTCATATATAGGGCAAGGTCTGCTTTTCCGATTAGATCCTGTGTTGTGATTGCTTGAGATGGATAGAATGCCATACCAAGATAACAGTTATATGATGTTTGAACTTCCATATGAGGAACTTGAAGAGGTGTTTCAATAACGTCTATTAAGTGCTCTGTGAATTGATAGAGAGAATC
>ONMY01000284.1 GCA_900318975.1 uncultured Bacillota bacterium
GAATAATTGTTGATTTAATTGCCATTCTGCGAAAAGACGATCCTTACTATGTTGATTAACATCTGGTAGTTTTGCAGACTTTTAAAGTCGTATGCGCAATATGAAAGTGAGACTGCTCCTCACTTTCTTTGTTTAGAAAATAAATTAACTGTAACGGTTAAATCTCTATTTCTTTAAATACAAAGTACAAGTCTTTTCGTTACACATATCTTTTTCATTTTCATATCCATATTGATCTTTGGTTGTATATTGATAGTTTAAATCTAAGACTTTGTCTTTAGGCAGAGCTATCCCACAGAAATTATCCCAACATTGAAATCTAATATCATCGCCATGTTTTGAAAAGAATAGTCTTGCATCTTTATTTGTTAGTTTTAATCTTTTTAAACTAGCTTCATAATCGGCTTTTTCTGAATCATATTCTTTTTTAGACTCATTAAATTCTCTTTCAGCTTCTATTGCTTTAGCTTCTGCTTTTTTAGTTATTTCAAATTGGGCTTGTAACTCTGCTCTTTGTGTTATTGTGTCTTTATATAGCCAATTGAAATATAAAAAACTACCAAAAATTCCAAGTGCCAGAGCTAAAGCACTACACCCAGCACCAACAAAAAAATATCTGGAATAAGTTTTATATTTTTCTTGTTTATGTTCTTTAAAAATTGTCTTTTGAATATCTAAAATTTCATTAGAGTTAGCTCGTTCTTTATCTATAAATTCTTTTATTTGAGCTAACATTTTTTTAGATGATTCTTCTTGCTGATTTTTTAATAGTCTGACATTATCAACCAGTTCAGCCATTTCGTTGAAGTTTTCACTAGCCATTAAAACCTCACTTTAGAATTTCATCTAATTTCTTAAATACTTTTGCTTCTAAAATATCTTTTCTATATCGTTGGCAACGTTTAGCAAGTTTGTATTTATTGCAAGCAAGTGCATATTTTTTCTTATCTATAGGAGTATTTATCTTCAAAGATAATTCATCAGCCTGTTTATCAAATTCTTCAACTTTCTCTGCTAATTCATATACAGTTTTTCCAAAAATCTGTCCCCATGAAAAACTTGAACATTCTGGAATTGCTAAGTATGTTGCATCTTCGCATTCGTCAATTAAACCTTTTTCTGGATCAAAAGCAGCTCCATCTTCTTTTACATAAGCATTATTTCTTTTGTCTCCTAAAAAGGTCAAAAATTGAACATCTAAAGGAGTATCATCATCGTATACGTTAGATAAGATAAAACATACTTTTGCATTTTTATTTTCACCTTTAATAGCTTCATACATATTAAAGGCTGAATCTGCTGATTGTTCTCCTCTTGTTAATGGAATCATAAACAGATCAATATGTTTTAAAATTCTTTTTTCAGAAAAATCATCTAAAACTTTCTTTGCAAGAGTTGTTGCTCCTGTATCAAAAATTATTGATTCAGATTGAGTATAAAAATCTGGACTTATATCGGATAAACTTTTCTTTTCTGCTTTTAAAATTTTACTTCCAGAATAAGTTTCAGTTTCAGAATTTGCATTATCCAAATCGTAAATAATTGGAATTTCATTTGTTCTGTCAAAAATGTACGGAGCTAGAATCTGAAAGCATAAAGTCGACTTACCACAACCGCCCTTTGGACTGATAACAAGTATTTTTTTTGAATCCACTTTTTATCTCCTATAAATCTGCTTTTGGTCTATTTCTGTTTCCTGTATGAATTACATCATCATCATCATTCTGTTTTTCTTCATTTGAATTTTTATTTAAACCAACTTTCTTAGATGATGATTTCTTTTCGGTTTTTATAATTCCATTCTCTTTACAAAAATCTCTAATCTGTTTTGTAGTAAATTTAATGCCTTTTTCTTCATCTTCAAGAACCTTTGCTATCTCGGCAAAAGTATATCCAGCTTTAACTACTTTCTGTATTTCCTTTTTTAAACTTAATAAATAATCTTTATTTCTATTTATTACAATATCTCCACTTGCTAACTGTAACAGTTTATTCTTTCCTGCTTCTTTAGCGTTTTTATATTCATCTTCAGTAAGAGTATTTAATCCTATTTTGTTTTCATCTGTCATAATACACCTCTATATTTATGTGAATCTATATCTCTATTGTATCATTTTTTATACATTTGTTCTATAATAGATCTGTTACTAAATGTTAAGGAGCAAGGTAGCCATTTGTATATACAAATGGAAAACACTTTATTCGCACAAGCGCTCAATGTGTTTTAACTACCTTGCCCTACGGGGTTGTACCTCTCATAAATTCGAGGTTAAGGGTTGTTTAATGGAATCAAACAACAGAAGAAAAGCTACACAAACTAAAAAGATTCTTATTAGATGTTCACCAGAACAACATGAGAAAATTTTTAATAATGCTAGTTTAAATAAATTGAATGCTAGTCAATATATTTTAAAAAGAGCTTTAAAAGAAGATTTTAAAAATGAATCAGATCATGAATTGATTTCTACTTTAATTCAAATGAAAGCTGATTTAGCTAGATTAGGAAATTTATTTAAACTTTGTATTGATCAGCATGACATTAACAGTGAACAATTTAAAGATACAGTGAATAATATTAAAAAGATTTCTTCTAATATTTCATTATTTTTGGAGAAAAAACTGAAATGATTTCTAAGGTTGCAACTGTTAGATCATCAAGTGCTTTTAACATAAAAACACTAAATGATTATCTTCGTCTAGGTCATAAAGATGAACCTAAATTAGAGAATGAAAGAGTTATAAATTTTTTTACTCTTAATATGTATGCTGATGATCTTGAAACTGCAACACAAGAAATGATGTATACGGCTTCACTCAATACACGTTCAAAATGTTCTAAGTATATGCACTTAGTTTTATCTTTAAGTGAGGGTGAAAAATCTGATTTAGACACATGGAAAAAGATGATTAACGACTATGTAAAAGAAGTCGGAATGGAAAATCATCAAGTGATTGCTGTACAACATAATGATAACGGTAAAGAACATTTTCATTTAATAATTAACAGAATTGATACAGAAAAACATACAAGAGTTAATGATTATAAACTCTACTATAAGCTACAAAAATTTGATGAAAA
>ONMY01000281.1 GCA_900318975.1 uncultured Bacillota bacterium
AAAATTATTTTACTGGTTTATGTTTTGTAAATCTAGTAGATTTTGATGCTCTATATGGACATAGAAGAGATACAGAAGGTTATTATAATTCATTAGTTGAATTTGATAGTGATCTAAATAATCTAATGAAAGAATTAAAAGAAGACGATCTTTTAATGGTTACAGCTGACCATGGTAATGATCCAACATGGCATGGCACAGATCATACAAGAGAATATGTGCCACTCCTTGTATATTCTAAATCTATGAAGAGTACAGGTTCACTAGGCTTAAGAGATACATTTTCTGATATTGGCGCAACTATTGCGGATAACTTCAATGTTAAAGCACCAAAAATTGGTAAGAGTTTCTTAAATGAATTAAAATAAATATTATTAAGTTAAAAAGGATTGCCAGTGACAATCCTTTTTAACTAACTATTTATTCAACTTCAGATTTAGTGGCTTTCTCTGCCATCTTATCTCTACGTTTTTGAAGCTTTTCTTGATCTCTTGCAAGTTTAGCATCCATTTTAGCACGACGTTTATCATCTCTTGCGATTAACTTATCATGACGTTTTTGTTCTTCTGGAGTACGTTTTCTAAGTTCGAGATCATTTAATAATACTTTTGGATTTCTTAAAATCTTTTGTAACATTCTAAGAGATGTTGCAAAATAGAAACCATCGCAGAATCTTTCATCAGATACAAATTTAACTGGCATTACTCTCTTATAAGCGATGTTGCCATCTTTGTCATAATATGGTTCAAGTTTTTCTGGGCCAGTAGAGAAGAAAAGTCCAGTTGTACCAAATTCATATACGTGGTGGAAGATTGATTCGCATTTAACACTTCTTAAATCTGTGATAAAGAAAGTAGTATGGAATGGTTGTGCATCGATTACACTCATTGGTAAGATTCCCCATCTATCTAATAATTTAAGCATATTGATGACAAACTTTAAGATGAAATGTGGAATAGCTGCAAGAGTAGTAGTAAGTTTATCTACATCATTAACTTGGCTCTTAGCTTGTTTAACGTTTTCTTCAAATATATTCTTAATAGAAGAAATACTTTCGTTACCTTCAAGCTTAAATTTTAAAGTAGTTTCATTAGATACTCCACTTTTAAGTGATTTTTGAATAGCCATAGAGTAATAAACGAAATCTCTTTCATAAATTCTCTTGTTTACGACGAATCTATTGAGTTCAGGTCTTAAGTAGATTGTTCTAACGATTGCGGCAATTAATACTTCTAAATAAGAGTATACAATACCTGTTTCTTCCTTTTGTTGTTTGATGAATTGATCAAGGTAATCGAGTTCAACGTTGAATTCTGCCATATTCATTGAATCGACTCTCTTATCCATGATATGTGGTATTAATAAATATAATCCATTTTTACTTTTTACGAGTTTACCATCTGGTCTATGTCCAAACATATAATTCCTCCTATTTAATTTAACCAAATAAATTATATTACAATTATACATATTTTCAAAAAATATTTACAATTGTCCACTCTATTCTAGAGAGAAAAGCCAGTAGAATTAGAAAAATTGTCATTTTTTCTTAAATATATTATAATATATTTGGAAAAATTGAAATTTAGTATTTAATCTTAAGGAAATATATATTATGAGAGTTATCGCAGGCAAATACAGACACAGGGTGTTAAAAGAAGTATCTAATGATTATACAAGACCAACTACTGATATGAATAAAGAAATGATATTTAATACTCTTGGTCAATTTTTTGATGGTGGAATTGTATTAGATCTTTTTAGTGGGACAGGGTCTCTTGGAATTGAGGCACTATCAAGAGGAATGGATAGTGGATATTTTTCTGAGATTAATGATGATACATTTGAAATATTAAAACACAATATAAAATCATTAAATATTGAAAATGCCACAATCTATCACGGAGACTATAGACAGTTCCTCGTTAAATATTCAAATATTAAATTTGATCTTGTAATGTTAGATCCGCCATATAGAATATTTAATGAAGTAAAAGATATTTTAAAATTTATGCTTAAGAAACATATGTTTAAAGAAGGTTGTAAGATATTACTTGAAATGCCAAAAGAATTAAAATATATTCCAGAAGGATTCGAATATATTAAAGAAAAGATTGGTGCTGCAAGTAGATTTGTATTTTTAGAATATAGAGGAGAATAAAATTTATATGAAAATAGGATTATACCCAGGCTCATTTGATCCAATCACAAAAGGACACCTTGGTGTTATAGAAAAAGGATCAAAACTCTTTGATAAATTATATATATGCGTTCTCGTGAACGCTTATAAAAAACCAATGTTTACTGAAGATGATAGAGTTAGAATGATTAGTGATTCATGTCGAAAATTTAAAAACGTTGAAGTCGTTAAAGAAAACTGTCTTACAGTAGAAGCATGTAAAAAATATAATGCATCGTTTATTCTAAGAGGACTTAGATCATCTGCCGACTTCGAATTTGAATTCGAATCAAATAACGTAAACCAAGTACTAGATCCATCAATTGAAACAGTGCTTGTGATGACTAATATTGATGAATCACATATATCTTCATCAATCGTTCGTGAACTCATTAGTTATGATTCTAAAGATTATAAGAAATTAGTACCTGTCGAAGTATTTAATTATATAGAAAATAAGAAAGAGAAGTAAGAATTATGTATGATGTTTTAATTATTGGTTCTGGTATAATTGGAACCACTATCGCAAGAGAACTATCTAAATATAATGCAAACATAATTGTCCTTGAAAAAGAAAATGATGTTTCATGCGGTACAACTAAAGCGAACTCTGGTATCGTTCACGCTGGATTCGATGCCATTCCTGGTACACTAAAAGCTAAATTTAATGTACTTGGTGCAAGAATGTTTGATAGCCTATCTAAAGAACTTGAATTCCCATATAAGAAGAATGGGGCTTTTGTATTATCATTTTCTAAAGATGGTCTTTCAAGTCTTGAAAACCTCCTTGAAAGAGGTAAGAAAAATGGTGTTGAAAACTTATCTATTATTACAGGCGATGAGGTTAGAAAAATTGAACCAAATGTAAGCAGCGAAGTTGAATATGCTCTTTATGCAAAAGATTCAGGAATTGTATCGCCATATGAAATGTGTATCGCATTTTCAGAAAATGCTTGTACAAATGGTGTAAAATTTGAATTCTTAAAGAAAGTCATAAACATTATTAATAATAATGATTATTTAACTGTTGAATGTGAAGATGGTTCTAAATATGAAAGTAAAGTTGTAATTAATGCAGCTGGTGTTTATTCTGATGAAATAAATAACTTTGTATCTAAGAATAAATATAAAATTACCGCAAGAAAAGGTGAATATTGCCTACTAGATAAAGAATTCTCATACATAACTAAGACAACTTTATTCCAGCTCCCAACAAAGATGGGAAAAGGAATACTAGTTGCCCCATCAACTCATTCAAATATCCTTGTTGGACCAACTGCAATGGATATCCAAGATAAAGATGATACAGATACAACATATTTTGGCTTAAAAGAAGCTTGGGATAAAGCACTTCTAACTGTACCTAAACTTCCAAAAGGTGGAATAATAACTCAATTTTCAGGTCTAAGACCTCATCTTGATACAGATGACTTTATCGTGGAGTTTTCAAAAGATGTAAAAGGGCTTTATAACTGTGTTGGTATCGAATCTCCTGGCCTTGCATCATCTCCTGCAATCGCAGAATATGTTGCAAGTGAGATTAAAGATTATCTAAAGCTTACTAAAAAGGATAATTTTATATCTCATAGATATGCAATTAAAGCTATAAGAAATATGAATGATGATGAATTATTATCATCAATTAATGAAAATAAAGATTATGGTCATGTTGTTTGTAGATGTGAAGTAGTAAGTGAAGCTGAAATAAGAGAAGCTATTAGAAGAAATCCTGGCGCAAAAGATCTTGATGGCGTTAAAAGACGTGTAAGAGCTGGTATGGGAAGATGCCAGATG
>ONMY01000280.1 GCA_900318975.1 uncultured Bacillota bacterium
AGTTCTATTGAAAAGTTCGTTAAAATCGATTTTAATCAAATATTTTATCTAGGAATGATAGGAATTTATTCATGTATAATTCGTGGTATACAATATATGGAATTGCGTGACCAGCACCTTCAACTTCTAATAAATCTATCATTTCTGGATTTGATTTTTGGATTTTTTCACTCATTTCATGGGGAACGTATCTATCATCAAGACCGTGTATTATTAGAATTGGTACTTTAGCATCCTTTACTGTATCAATTGCGTTTATTGAATTAAATCTAAAATGAGCAAATAGGAATGCAGATGATGATAGAAGCATATATGCAAAAGGTTTTGGAATATGCATATCTTCTGTCGCAACTTTCATGGTGATATCTTTTGGAGATGTGTATGGAGAGTCTGCAAAGATTCCCTTAACACATTTTGGAAAATTATAGTTAGCTGCAAAAAGGACTGTTGCGGCTCCCATAGATATTCCTTCTATTAAGATTTGAATATCTTCTCCATGTTTTTTGATGACATATTGAAGCCACGTAATTAAATCGCGTCTTTCTTTAACACCAAATGTTATGGTTCTTCCGTCTGATTCTCCGTGGCCTCTTTGATCAACTAAATATAAATTTAGGCCGATTGAAAGATTTTCTCTAACACCGCCAGAGAAGTCGCGTCTTGCCTCACCCTTATATCCGTGGAACATTATTGAATATTTATTTGAACCTTCGCATTTATAAAATCTGCCGTGTAAATTTAGGCCATCATATGATTTGATAGTTATATCTTCATCGTATGGAACTGAATAAGCATCGGCGATTAGTTCTTTCATTTTTGGGAGAAATGGTTTAAATTGTTCGGTATTTAATTCTTCAATTAGTTCATCTGAACCTTTCATGTTGTTATAAAAACACATGAAATATGCGATTAAAGATGATAATAAGTATATTAGTGTTAAAGACCCAAGAACAATTAAAACAATTATGTACGGCTTCATAGTATTTGTCTCCTCTTAACTTCTTCAATGTATTTTGATATATTTTTATACATTAATATTTTAGACTTGTTTTCTGTGTATGTGACAAATATTTTTCTCGCTTTAAAGTAGAATGAGAATGAATTAGAAGTTTCTGCTGCAAGTTTAAAAAGGGTTTCGGCATCTACTGTTTTAGATTTTTCTGCAGATATTACAAATATGAATGAATATTCTGTCATATCAACTCTTTCAAAATCACAGGTATTTATTAGGTTTTCTGTTAGTCTTGAATACATATATTCTTCTAGTGATTCTGAAACTGGACCAAATCTATCTGTGAGTTCTTGTTTTAAAGATTCTAGTTCTGCTTTAGAAGATATTTTAGATATTTTAGTATGAACTTCAATTAATACATAATCATCTGAAATATAATCTTTATCGATGTGTCTAGACATTAAAACTCTGATATTGGTTTCTTTCTTATCTTCTTCTTCGCCTTTTTGTTTCTTGATTTCTTCGTCTAACATCTTTAAATAGAGATCAATTCCAACTCTATCCATGAATCCTGATTGTTCACTACCGAGGATTTCACCAGCACCTCTTGTGGTTAAATCTCTTACTGCAATCTTAAAACCTGAACCAAGTTCAGCAAAATCTTTTATAGCTGTAAGACGTTTTTTTGCATCATCTGTTAAAATTTTGTTTTTATCATACATTAGGTATGCATATGATATTTTATCAGATCTTCCAACACGCCCTTTGATTTGGTAGAGTTGTGATAGGCCGTATCTATCTGCATCATGGACAATGAGGGTATTTGCGTTTGGAATATCAACGCCTGTTTCTATGATTGTAGTTGAAATTAATACGTCTGTTTTTTGTTCAATAAAGTCTTCAATGGTGTCTTCTATCTTGTTTCTTTCCATTTTCCCATGGATTACAGCAATCCTAGCATCTGGAACGAGACTGTGAACATAGTTTGCAATTTTATCCATGTCTTCTACTCTATTGTATAAATAAAAGACTTGGCCAGATTTGGCGATTTCTCGTTCTATTGCATCTTTAACAACATAGTCATTTCTCTCAAGTACATATGTTTGAATAGGATATCTTCCTTTTGGAGCTGTTTCAATTAAAGATACGTTCTTTATTCCGGTTATTGCCATTTGAAGGGTTCTTGGAATTGGTGTTGCGGTTAGAGTTAAGCAATCGACATTCATCTTCAATTCTTTTAGGGATTCTTTAGCTTCAACACCAAACCTTTGTTCTTCGTCGATTATTAATAAACCTAGATTTTTAAAATTTACGTCTTTTGATAAGAGTCTATGGGTTCCTATTATTACATCTACAGTACCTCTTTCAAGGTTTTTGAGGTTTTCTTTTATGACAGATGGCTTAACAAATCTACTTACAAGCGCTACATTTACGCCATATTTATCCATTCTTTCACGGAAAGAATAGAAATGTTGTCTTGCAAGAATTGTGGTTGGAGCGAGATATGCTACTTGTTTTCCTGATAACACAGCTTTAAAAGCTGCACGAAGAGCGACTTCGGTTTTGCCAAAACCGACATCACCACAGATGAGTCTATCCATGGCTTTATCGCTTTCCATATCGTCTTTTACATCTTTTATGGCTTGGGCTTGATCTTTTGTAAGTTCATATTTGAATTCGCTTTCGAATTCTTTTTGTGTTTCATCATCTTTTGAATATTTAAATCCTTCTACTTTTTCTCTGATAGAATAGAGGTTTAATAGACGTGTTGCGAGTTCTTGAACCTTCTTTTTAGCGCTGGCTTTTGTTCTGGCCCACTCTTTTGTGTTTAATGATGATAATTTTGGAACATATGATTCGCTTCCTGCGTATTTTGATAATACATATAGGTTTTCTACTAATATATAGACGGATTGATCTCCAGCATATTGGATGTGAATATAGTCGTTTGTGTGGTTACCTAGAGTCATGGTTTTAGTTTCAATAAATTTTCCAATACCATAATCAGCGTGAACTACATAATCACCGATTTTTAATTCGCTTATAGATTTTAATCTTTTGGTTTCAACGCTTAATTTATATTTGCTTGATATATGGGCTTTTGATCCAAATACTTTTTCATCTGTTAGAATTAGGGTTTTAAATTCATCGATATCTAAAGAAAAGAAAGGGATTTCTTTAATAAGATTGATTTCGTTTTTAATGATTTCTTTTTTAGTTTCTTTGAATTTTATACCATTTTGAATTAAATAGTCCTTTAGGACGTCATATCCTTTTTCTTTTAGTGATAAGATAATGGTTCTATCTTTGTAGTTAATGTTTATATCTTTTAAAAGTAGGTCTAGTTTGCCATCATACGATATGATGTCGCTTGAATGAAGTCTTATATCTTTTAATTCATGGAAACGGGTTTTCTCTGTGAAATATACTTCTTTTTCAAAAGAATATGTCTTAAAGTTGTTTAAGAATGAGTTTACACTA
>ONMY01000278.1 GCA_900318975.1 uncultured Bacillota bacterium
ATTCGCTGAAATGACTGCGATCCTTAATAATCAAAGCTCCGTTAAACGTTATGATGGTGTCTATGAATTCAATATGAAGAATTCGACTTCTGCACAATACGCAAACATGCTTTGGAATATTTGCTTCAGCTTTAATATGCCAACTTCCGCAATCCAAGTTATGAACAACGCCGGTGAATATTTAGGATCAAATACTTATACATCTGATAGATACGTTGCCGAAAGAAAATTTAAAAGAAAAGAGAGTTTGCAATACAGAGTGACACATAATCCAAACGTTGCAACAACACAAATTACCATTGAAAACGGATATAGCACAAGCACTTCTGTTGGTTTTGGCTTTGGCGTTTACGCTGAAGGTTCATTTTATGCAAGCGTAAAGTTTGAAGAAAGCTTTGGCATCAATTTTACAAACGTAGAAACTTATAATAGATCTGTAACTCTTGATTTAAGCGCTCAAAACAAACCAAAAGGAGAATATGAAGTTTACATCAATTATTATTTATGCAACAAATTCTTTTTTAAGTTTGACAACAATGGTAAACTAGCAAAGGTTGGGATGTATACAAATTGCCCTCTACCTAACGTAGATTACACTGTTGTAAAAGTAGGAGATATTGATTAAGTGAAAAAGATTCTACCAATTATTTTTATTCCATCATTTTTGATTGCTGGTTGTAACTCAAATGGTTCCTCTGACAAAAGAACTAAAATAACAATTACAAATAGTTACAATTCTTCATATGAGTACAGCATTGGATTAAACGAAACAGTTTATATTTCTTTGGTTGATGCTATTAAGACAATGAAAAACAGTGAAGATGCTGTCGATTTAGCTAACACGGAATGTAATGATATCAGAGTGAAAGCTCTAGATTTTGAAGATGACGAAATAGCATATCTAGGTACTAGTTTAATCTATTCAGCCAATAATCCAACTCTTGATATGAGTCTACAAACGCTATCAATTACTTGTTTGGAAGAATTCGAAGAATGTGCAATATCAAAGATTTCATTTATTTGTGATGAAATTGTATACAATTTGGATACAGACATTTATTTATACTTTAACGAAGACTTTGAGTCTTATCCAAAAGTTTTAAACTCATATTGTGTTGATTCTCGTAATTGGTATAATGGCGGAGTGTTTGATTACGAAAAATTAAGATACGGTGAAAGAAATCTTGAAGGTTTTGCCCATGGTTATTTATATATGTTTGATGGAGTTAGATATAATAGAGCAGTTGATACTATAACTCTTCATAGTATAACTTTTAGTGAAAATTTAACTCCTTATATAAAGGATGTTAAATATGGGCTTTTTGATCCTAATATAGACCCTTTGACACTTGATTATGAAAAAATAACTTTCAAACAACTCAATCAATCGATTAATTTGAATGAAAAAACAAACCAAAATGAAGAACTAATTTTCTCTTTTGAAACCAATCTATTAGAAGATGAATTCTTTGTAGGAGGAGACATCATTTACGATTTAACAATCAATGGTATCGACTATTTGGTTAAAAAAATGTATGTTTTATTCAATTACAGCCTATAAATCAGGAAAAAATTAAAATTTTATAAAAAAGAGAGACATTTTACAAAAAGTATTAGTGTTCTCTCTTTTTTTAATGTTATAATCTTAACAATATTATAAATGGAGTAATATTATGCGTTCTTCAAAAATTAAAAACCTATTTTCTATTATTTTATGTGCTCTTTGTTTTGTGAGCGTTGCTGTTTTTAGCATCTTTACAGGTCTTTCATTGAAACCAAAAAATCAGGTTTCTTTTAATGTAACAAGCAAGAATTACATTAGAGAATATGGTGACTGTTATCAAATCAAAAAAGGTACTTTTAACTATTTTGAAGAGCTTAATTACCAAGTTAAATTATCAAACGACGCCTTTTCATTTGTTCAAAATGTAGAATCTACTACTTTGAAACCTGGCGATACTTTTGAAAAAGATGCCGTAATTGCTAAAAAAGATGGTGTCGATGTTAAATCAAGTAATGATGGTGTAGTTATAAATTACACTGACAACAGATTGGATGTGTACTATTTTAATTGTTTTGAAGTTGTCGTTTTGTTGGACATGTCTGAATACAAATCGATTAATTATGAAAGAGGTAACTTCGAAGCTGAAATAAACAAATCAACATATAATCTATACTTTAAATCTGTTGATTTGACATCCGTTGCAGAAGAAGGAGTGTATAAAGTTTCTTTTGTAACAAATAACTGTTTTGAAATTGTAAGGCCTTCATCAGTATCTTCTGTTTCATTGTTTGTAACGACGTTTTCAGATGTGTTTTACCTCGATAATGCTGATTTATTCATTTACGAGGGACAAATGAGAGTGTTTCACTATAAAAATCAAGATGGAGAATGGAAAGAAATAGTATTGATATCGGTTTTAAAGATTAACAAAAATTGGATAGTTGAAACTAATGAAAACCTAAGTGTTGGAACTTTGCTCTATGTCTAAACCTGTAATTGAATTAGAAAAAATAAGAAAGAGTTTTGGAAATCACACTGTTTTAAAGTCCATAGATCTTGTTTTAGAAGAAGGGGATTATGTCGCTCTACTTGGCTTTTCTGGGAGCGGAAAGACAAC
>ONMY01000277.1 GCA_900318975.1 uncultured Bacillota bacterium
ATTCTTATATTTTGAAACAAAAGATGGTGAAAAACTTCAAGACAATAAATTACACATTGAAGATAAAGATTATGTTATTAAAGCAGTGTGGGCAAAGATACCAGAAAAAGCATTACCTCAAACAGGTGAAAATAATAATATTTTACTAATAATCTATGCAACAATAACAATTATATCTTTTGGATTTGCTGTGTTTATGGCAAGCAAATTAAAAAGATAAAAAAGACTACAGGGTACTTCACACATAAGATGGAAGGAAACTCGTGATGGCAAGATTCGTGAAATTAGTTAAAAACTCAGTAGTAGTTACTATTATAGTAATACTAATGATGTTTGCTATTCAAATAAATGTAATAGAAGTAGAAGCCGCGGGAACAGATTTAAGATCTGTTTCCGAGGCTGATATTCCTGTGCATACGCATATCTGGAAAACAAAATTCGATGATGATTATCACTGGGAAGAATGTACAGTATGTGGGGAGGTAAATAACAAACATGAGCACAACTTAAGTGGAAACAATGGAAAAAAGACTTTATGTGAAAATGGTCTGTACAATCAAGCATATAGAGAAACATGTAGTTGTGGATATCAATCAAAACCATGGGTTACAATTCATGGTAGATATGAAAACTATACAAAATCTACTAAGCTTAATTATGGAAATATGACTTCACAAACATTTGATACAGTTCAACATATTTCTTATGAAGTATTTCAAGATTTATTAAACGGAACAAATGAATCTGGAAAGAATCCAGATTTACAAAAGCTACCAGCAAATACTGGAGGACAAGAATACACATGGCATGAGGTCGATGATAAAGGATTAGGACTAATTTTTATTGGTGGTCCAATAATCGGAAATTCAGCAGGAATAAAGGGAACACTAGAATTAATAATTGGTTCAGAAGGAGACTATGGAAAGAAAGTAGCATTCCATGAATACTTCATATTAATAAGATATATTTCTTCAACAAGTAATCCTACAAGAGAAGATTTTATCGACTATATGGAAAATAGAACTCCTAATGGAGAATATATAAACAATGATGATCATATGCTATATGGTTATCCAGATAAGTATAGAAATAATGTAACAGATGAGCAATTTGCACAAATTGTTAAAGAGTTTAAAGGTTATACTACACATACCTCATCATGGGGCTGGGGAAGTATGAATATTTTACATCCAGGGCATGCAAACTCAGGAAGTACAATATATTCAAATTCTGCTTGTTATGATTCAAGTAATCATCATGCATTAAGCCAAACAGATGGAATAAAAACAAATTGTGATATCTGTAATTGTAGATATACAGGAAATGAAGGAAACGATTCTGATACATGGTACACATGTGCGGGATATCGTAACTTAGCTGATGGTGAAACATGTACATGTACAGGACACTCACTTACAAGAGCTGGAGTTAAATTAGGAACAATATATTGTGACTATAAAAGAGAAAATGGAACAGCTGTAAGAACTAGTGTTACAGCTGTTCCAGCAGATGGATTCTTTGTTTTATCAAATACATGTGCAGCAAATCAAGTAATACCAAAAACTGATACAACCAATCCATCAAGTTCATATTCATATTATGGAAAAGTAACTTTCTCAAATGGTGGAGAAGGAGAAAACCTAATAAAAAGAGGAATAAGTTGTGGAATCCAATATGATTATAACGATACAGTTGCTCCAACAGCATATGGATATATGGACAATTTAAGCGATAATGAATACTGGAAAGTAAATGGAAAAGGAACAAAAGAAAGTCCAAAAACTCAATCAAAAGTAAAAGTAACATTTAAAGATCCACAAGAGTATTCAAGAAATATCGTAAGCGTAAAAGTTTATGATAGCGATAAAAGAACACTTATACCACAAGGAAACGACGTAACAGTTACACCTTTAACTAAAGTTGAAGGAACATCTGGAGATGATACATTATGGGAAGGTGAAGTAAATATCATGACCGAAGTAAATGGTGATAAAGATATTTACATTCAAGCAATTGATGCATCAGGAAGAACTTCAGAATTAATACCAATGCAAATTAGTTACATTGATGCACAAGGTCCGACTATAACAGTAATACCTAATATTGATGACAATACATGGTCAAGATCAAAAATCTTAACAGTACGTGGATATGATGCATATCAATATTATGCAATAGGTATAAACTTGAATGATATGATTCAAGTAGGAAACGAAGAATATAATAATGAAAGAACATATGTTATTAATGACGAAGCATATGGCCAAGGAAGAACGATAAGATTCTATGGCCAAGATGCAGCAGGAAATTTAAGTTATAAAGATTATACAAGTTATAGAATAGACAATACAAAACCAACAGTAACAGGTGCGGATATAACACCAGGACTACATAATACAGTTGTAAAAGTTTTAGCAAATGATATTAATCCAAGCTTAAATGCGAGTGGAAGTGGAGTTGTAAAATATGCAATTAGTACGTTGAATGAAACACCAAGCGAGGATAAATTTCAAACAAGTGATACATTTAATGTAACAGAGCAAGGTGACTATTATATTTTTGTACAAGATGGTGTAGGTTATATTTCAGATTCATACAAAATATATGTGCCAACAAAATATAGTTTAACAATTAATCCTAATAACGGAAAATATAATGATACAAAAGATGATACTATAGTAGAAGTTGTAAGTGGTGAAACAATGCAGATTGCTTTGCCAACAAGAGATGGATATGATTTCACAGGATGGACATTAGAGGGTGAAGAAAGTACATTAACATACACAGGAAGTAGTTCAACCAATTTTGCAAGATTCAAAATGGGTGTTGAAGATACTACAATAGAAGCAACTTGGGCACCAAGGGATGATACAAGATATACAGTTAAACATTGGAAACAAAACATATATGATAATACAGATCAAGCAATAAAAGATCTATATGATTCAAATTATAATGAAACATATTACACACTAGTAGATACAGAAGAGTTTGAAGGAAGAACAGATACAAGTGTTACACCAGATGTTAAGAACTATGAAGGATTTACAAGTCCTGAGAAAGTGTCAATAAATATTAATGAAGATGGAAGCGCTGTATTGAACTATTATTATAAGAGAAATGAATATAAAGTAAATTTATCGGGTGATGAAGGAATACAAGAATTAACTGGCGATAGAAACTATTTATATGAAGATGCAGTAACAATTTCAACAATAACAAAAGAGCATTATAGATTGAATGGATGGACAGGGAATGCGGTAAATGGAGAGGATAATTCTTATACATTCACAATGCCAGCAAATGATGTAACACAAAATGCTACTTCAACCCCAATTGATTATGAAATTAATTACGAAGGAAATGAAGAAGAAAACACAACATCAAAGGCTATAATGCCAACTGCTCCAACAAAATACAATGTAACAACAGAAGAATTAAGAATACAAAATGCAACAAGAAGCGGTTATGAATTTATTGGATGGGTAGTAGCAAATGATGAAAATGGTTTTGAAATAACAAGACCAACGATGAATATTTCAATTCCACAAAATACACATGGTAATTTAACATTTACAGCAAATTGGGAAGCACAAACAAATGTGAATTATAAAGTTCAACATTGGCAACAAAAAACTGATAAAGAGAATTATGAATTAGTCGAAAATGAAGTTTTCGCAGGAACGACAGATACAGTTGTTATTCCAGATGTAAAAGAATATGTGGGATTTACATCACCAGATAAACAAGAATTAAAAATAAGCGGTGATGGAACTGCGGTAATGAATTATTACTATACAAGAAAATTATACAAATTAGTAATTGACAAAGATGAAAACATAGAGAGTGTAGAAGGCGAAGGTCTTCACTTATATGGTGAAAAAGTAAGTATTGGTTGCAA
>ONMY01000282.1 GCA_900318975.1 uncultured Bacillota bacterium
ACGAACCTTATAATACTTAGATTCATATAAAACACAATATCCCTTCTTTGTAAAATTAAAGATTCTAGAATCAGGAGTCATTATTTTATCGACAGCCATCTTCTTTACACTTTCATTGTCAACATTTACAATTATTAGCAGATTAGAATCTGGAATAAAAACATTTCCATTTCTAAATACAGCATTCTTATATCCTTTGAATTCTTCTTCCCCAACACTCTTATTTGTCATGAGATTATCATCACCAATAAGTATTATATCTCCATTATTTGCTAAGATACAAAACTTTCTAGTAACTTCATCTCTAAGGACTTTATATGAGGTTTTGGAACCAATTGGTTTTAAAATTTGTTTTTGGATTTCCTTTCTACCGCGACTTGTTTTTATAGTGTCAATAATATGCGAGAACATATTTTCTTTGCCAATAAATCTTAAAATATTTAAAGGCTCTTCTTGAGGTTTATCTTTAAGAGATGGATAAAATTCAATTGCTTCAAATTTTTCACTAACAGGGAATCTACTATGTTGAATCATATTAATATTCTCCATAAATTCTCTGTAGTTTTCAGGATTATCTGATTCATTCCAAAGAAGTTCAAACTGCCTTTCTAATACTTTTGTTAGAGATTCTCTACGATTTTTCTCAAAAGTTTCGAAAAACATTTTTTTGAGTTCTGGAATCATCCAACTCCAGTCTTCCGCAATATCAGGCACTTTTATTCCATGGTTTCCAAGAAGAGAAAGTCTCTCCTCCATCTTTTCAACAATGTCATATTGCACCCTATTCCCATTTTTATTACCATAATACACACCATTAAATGGATGTGTATATGTTAAATAATGGAATACTTGTATTGCCAATGAATACCAGTCATCAGCCTGAGTAATTTTGCGTTTTTTCTTTGAAGCAGGATCAATATAACCATCTGTACAGAAGTCAGGAGAAATATCCTGATAGCCCATTCCATCGAAATCAATGAAATACACTCTTTTACTTTTATCAAATAAAATGTTACTACCATTCAAATCTCCGATAAAAATCCCATTATCATGTAAACATTCAATTCCAATGGAAATTGTTATTGCAATTTGTAAAATATCAATTTTCTTAAAGCCCATTTTTGAGACCAACTGCTTGTCTCTAAGTGAACTTATAGGATAGGAATTCTTAATTTCCTCCATCTTATACCCGATAATTGCTCCTTTGGCAGGATCTACTAACAAAGTTCCGGGTAAAACATATCGGAATCCGTAATATTGTTCGTCAACCTCTTCAAGTATTTTTCTCTTAAGTAAGATACTTAAAAGAATTGTACTTTTTAGATTGTAATCGATCTGGTCATTAAATATTTTAACCAGAACACCGTTGACATTATAAATGAAGGATTCCCCACCCTTATTAACAGGTACCATTTCTTTAAATTCTTCTATGCTTTGATTTTCAAATTCAATATCTCTATAAATTCTTATATCAACACATCGAGGGCAGAACAAAGTGTCATAATAGATTTTGTGAATACTACAATACTTATTAAGTTTTGCAGCTTTTTCATCCATAATTCTATCAAGTTCCTTTAAACTCTTGGGTAATGTAGTTTCAGAAAAAAAGAACTCTTCAGTCTGAACCAAATCTTGATACACAAGATTTAAAGTATAACTTGAAATCACACCTTTTTTCAAGAATTCAATATTTACGATTTGAACCTGTCTTTTAAATCCTTGATGAATAAAAACTTCACCATATGGATTATGAATAAAGCCATATCCATTTCGTTCATATGTCAGCACCTGTTTACACAGTCTACTTAAAGCTTTCAGCCGTCTGAGATTGTTAAGCTTACTTTCATCATGGATATTAATACAATATCCTGTCTTCCCTTCAACTTGCTCAAAATCAACAGCTTTATAAGTATAACCAATAAAGTCCTTGTTTTCATCAAAAGCAAGTTTTACAGGAATAAAACATTCCTGAGCAATAACTGCTAAGTCAACATTTCCATCTACAAAGCTAATAATATTCTGCTTTAATGCAGTAATATCAACTTGTGGTTTATATACCTTAACAAAAAATTCATTATCAAGTTTATAATGTATTGCCACATTATCTTCATAGACTATATCCCGTAACAAATTAGACTTTATTCTTTCATGAGTTAGACCACATATTGGACACTCATCAAAATAGTTAGGATCAAACCAGAAATCATGTTCTTGGCAGTACTCTGTGCAATTATCTGAAAGTTTGTCAAAGAATGAAATAAATTCTTTCTCATTCTGACAGTGAAACTCTACAAAAGGAAA
>ONMY01000274.1 GCA_900318975.1 uncultured Bacillota bacterium
CTTCATTTGTTAAGATTTCTTTCTTGTTTTTATCCATGTTAAAAATACCTCCATATATAAATACTCATGAAGTGTTAATTCGTTTAAAATTTATTCAAAAATTTTTATATTTTTATTTAAATGATAAAATATATATGAGTAATAATAATGCATATATGTCACTAAAAAATTGGAGGTAGCCTAACACTCCATTGATAATTACTTGAAATTATTATACGTTTTTAGTAGGAGGCAAAATATGAAAGATAAAAAAGTATTTGGTTCTTTTATTAAACAAAAAAGAATAGAAAAGAATTATTCACAAAAAGATTTAGCTGATTTACTATTTGTTACTGAGAGCGCAGTATCAAAATGGGAAAGAGGAGTAACTTATCCCGATATAACATTAATCACGGATATATGTAGGGTATTAGATATTACTGAACATGAACTTATTGAATCAAGTCATGATACAGAATATCGAAATATGCAAAAAGATGCTAATAGGTTTAATAAAATAAAGAAAGTACTATTCTGGATATTTAATATCACATACTCAATAGCTTTAGTTACTTGCTTTATTGTTAATCTATCAGTAAATCATACATTATCATGGGTTTTTATAGTATTAGCTTCATTAATAGTAGCTTATACATTCTGCCCTACTGTTACATTTATTTTTAAAAAATATAAATTATTAGTATTTCTTGGATCAACATTCTTAAGCTTATTCCTATTATTCTTAACTATTAGTATTTACACTAGTGATTACTGGTTTATGATTCCAACATTTGGACTACTAATTGGATACTTTATAATATTCTATCCAATCCTATTTTTTAAACAAAAGGATTATATGGAAGAAGAAGCATATAATAAATTTAAAAAATGGTTCCTCTTAACTTATTCATTTGGAATATTAATATTATTAGATTTATTACTCGTCATGATATCTATATACACTCCGATTAATCTTGGAATGGCCCTATTAATTGGATCATCTATATTATTACTCCCATTACTTTTTGGACTATTAGTTGCGCTTACTAAAGGAAAGGGAGTAATAAAGATAGTATTATTCTCACTTATTGGGCTTGTTGCACTATCAATAATCGTATCAGTTATAAGATCACTCTATCTCCTCTCAACTGAAGTTACATCTACATATGATATAGTTGAAGATTATAATGATATCCAAATTGATACTAGAATACATGATATCAATATATCATTCACAAATGATTCCACAAATAAAGTAATCTATACTGAAAATAAAGATATAAGTTTAGATGTGAGAGTAGAAAATGGAACTCTAAAGATATCTAATATAGATAATAGAAAATTCTATTTTATGATGTTTGACCTTGGAAAGAGAAAAATAGATATCTATCTTTCAAAAGATTTAATTAATTCATTAAATATTAAATCTAAAACAAGCGATATCACTGTAAGTAGTGGATTTAGTTTTAACGATGCAATAATCGATAATTCAACTGGTGATATCAGCTTCAAATCAAATGTATTAAATGATCTTACAATTAGTGCTTCTACAGGAAACATAGAACTATCAAATGTAAATGTTGGTGGCAGTCTTAAAACTCATACTAGTACTGGTAGAAATAAATTTACTGGTGTTGAGGCAAACAAACTCGAAATGGAATCAAGTACTGGTGGTGCTAAACTTTCTAACACCATAATTACCACTGAATTTATATATACAGGAAGTACTGGCAACTTAACTCTTGATGGATTCGATTCAAATACTGCACTAATTACACTTTCAACTGGTGATGTTACTGGCACAGTTCTTTCAACTAAATTCTTTATTGTATCAAGCGGTACTGGTCACGTTAGTGTTCCAACCACTAAAGATGGTGGAACATATAGGATAGAAACATCTACAGGTAATATCGAAATAACATACAAAAACTAGTAATTATATATGTATTGGGATTGATTAGGCTGTCAATCCCTTTAAATTTGTGATAAACTATTCTTAAGAATAAAAAAACTTAATATGCAACCAATAGTTGCGAACTTGAAAACTAGAGTTTGTAGTATGCAACCAATATTTTTAGTATAATTGATGTGGAAAATTAAACTAAAAGGAGAAAAATAATGAACATTGAAATCGCTAATAGACTAGTAGAACTTAGAAAAAAGAATGGATATTCACAAGAAGAACTCGCTGATAAGCTTGGGCTATCTCGTCAGGCAGTCTCTAAATGGGAAAGAGCTGAATCATCACCAGATACAGATAATCTAATATGCCTTGCAAGATTATATAATGTATCACTAGATGATCTATTAAATACTTCTGAAAACACAGATGATATCAGAAGAGAAGTAAAAGAAAGAGAAACTATAAAAGAAGAATCAAATATCCCAACTAAAAAACCAGTAGATGAGAAAGAAGAAAAAAGAGATAAAAAGCTAAGATATATCGAAAGCGTTGTATCAGGAATATTATTCATTTTAGCAATAGTTATCTATTTCTTTATCTCGACATTTCACGAAAGTGAATGGAGAAGACTCTGGGTAATAATTCTAATACCAGTTCTAGTTGTAAGTATCATTTCTGCAGTAAGAAAAAGAAGATTTAAACAATTCGCCTATCCTGTTCTTGCGACTCTCACATTCTTAGTATTTGGTCTTTATTTTGGTAATTGGCACCCATCTTGGATAGTATTTATCACAATTCCAGTATACTATCTTGTCGTTGAACCAATTGATAGATCAATCGCAGAAAAGCGTGGAGAAGAGATAGATGAAGATCTAGAAGATGATTAAAAATATGTGAAAAATTTGGTAATTTCTTTATTAAAATAAAAAGAAATTAATAAAAAATTATTGATAAAAAAGCTTCATTATTATATAATGACATAGAGCAAAACTAGCGCAAGCTAGTGACGCAAAGCTATAGGGTCACAGAATCATATTATGACAGCCAGTTGCAAAATTTTTTGTAGCTGGCTTTTTATTTTAAAAAATAAAGGAGAAAAAATGGGCAATTTTTTATCATCACTCATCAAAGATAAAAAGAAAAGAAAACTCATCGTTTCTTCTTTAGGCA
>ONMY01000272.1 GCA_900318975.1 uncultured Bacillota bacterium
AATTATACCATTAATTTTATTAATGTCTTCTAAAGCTTCACTCTTTAATTCACCAGATATATCAACTATGGTATATGCAACATTACCCTTTGATTTATTTCCAAGATTTTCAATGTTTACACCACTATTTGATAAAACTTTAGTCACGCTTGAAATAACATCAGGAATGTTCTCATTTAAAATACATAATCTTAAATCTCCCGCTTTAGCAAGTGAAACACTTGGGAAGTTTACACTATTTGTGATATTACCATTTTCAATGTAATCCATCAGTTCATTAGCGGCCATAATAGCACAGTTATCTTCTGATTCAGATGTTGATGCACCAAGGTGTGGAATAGTAACAACTCCATTAACACCAACAATCTCGTTTGTTGGGAAATCTGTAACATAACATGATACCTTTCCACAAGATAGAGCTTCTTTCAAATCATCAAAATTTACAAGCTCCGCTCTTGAGAAGTTCAGTATTTTAACACCATCTTTCATCTTAGAGATTGTTTCTTTATTGATCATGCCTTTAGTTTCATCTGTAAGAGGTATGTGGAGTGTAATATAATCAGATACACTATATACTTCATCATTTCCTGATGCATGTTTGATGTGGTGGTTTAATCTCCAAGCATTTTCAATAGAAATATATGGATCATATCCAACTATTTCCATATCTAAGTGGATTGCGGTGTTCGCAACAAGTCCGCCAATAGCACCAAGACCCAAAATACCTAGTGTTTTACCTTTTATTTCTGATCCAGCAAACTTACTTTTGCCTTTTTCTACTTGCGATTTAATATCTCCAGTAAGAGTGCTTATCCATTTTGCACCACCAATGATATCACGGCTTGCGAGCATTAAGCCACATATTACTAGTTCTTTAACACCATTGGCGTTTGCGCCTGGTGTGTTAAAGACTACAATGCCATCTTTTGTACATCTATCAATTGGAATATTGTTTACACCAGCACCAGCTCTTGCGATAGCGAGTAAATTATCATTAAAAATGTAGTCGTGCATCGCTTCACTTCTAACAAGTATTCCATCAGGATTTGATATATCATCACTAATATAATAATTATCTTTAAATTTGGCTAAACCAATTTTTGAAATTTTATTTAAGGTTTTAATATTATACATAAAATCACTCTTTCGGATTATTCTTACTGAAATCCTTCATAAATTCTACTAATTTTTCTACGCCTTCAATAGGCATTGAATTATATATTGATGCACGCATTCCACCTACTGATCTATGACCTTTTAAGCTTTTTAAGCCAATTAAAGCTGCTTCATCACTAAATTTTTTATCGAGATCAGCATTTCCAGTTATGAATGTGACATTCATCATCGATCTTGATTCAGCTTTTACAGGAGCTATATAGTAATCTTGACTATCTAGATAGTCATATAAAATAGATGCTTTCTTCTCGTTTATTTCTTTCATCTTGGATAGTCCACCAAGAGATAATAACCATTTATAAACAAGTCCAGCCATATATATAGAATAACATGGTGGAGTGTTATACATAGAATCGTTATCAGCCATTACTTTCCAATCTAACATTGTTGGAATATTATCAGATGCATAGCCTAATAGGTCTTCTCTCACAATTACTAAAGTCATACCTGCAGGAGCCATGTTTTTCTGTGCACCAGCATAGATGACACCAAATTTAGTAACATCAATTGGTTCTGATAGGATGCATGATGACATATCCGCAACAATTGGTACATCTCCTGCATCAGGAATATATGGATATTTTGTACCGTAGATGGTGTTATTAAAACAAATGTGGAGATATGAAGCATCTTGATCGATATCTTTTCTTTCAACAATAGGTACATAAGTAAAGTTATCGTCTTTACTAGATGCGATTATTTTAGCGTTATATCCCATCTTTACTGCTTCTTTATAAGCTTTAGTTGAGAATTGTCCAGATAAAATATATAATCCTTTTTTGGATTCACATCTATTAATTAAATTGAGTGGTACAGATGCAAACTGAGT
>ONMY01000271.1 GCA_900318975.1 uncultured Bacillota bacterium
AGCCAAGCTCCTCTTTTAAAACGGCCCATACAAACCAGTAATATGCTATGATAGGAATATATGCAAAGAAATGCTTAACGAGTCTTAAATCGTCTGTTTTGAGGTATTCCTTGATAAATTGTAGTGCCTCATCAAATCCATACATTGCATCAACAATATAATATGCGACATCTACTGCTGGATCAGACTCCCCAGCATATTCCCAATCTAACAATATTACGTCTTTTGTGTCTTTATTAATTAAAAAATTTGGAGCATATACGTCACAATGACAAAATCTCTTTTCAACTAAATTATCAGATTGCACAGATTGATAAATTTTCCACACTTTCTTTTTAAGTTGAACGTCTATTTGACTTCTATCTTTTATCATTTCTTCTAATCTTGAAGCATCTTGCCAAGGCTCAAAATTCCAGTCGACGTGAAGTTTTTTATCGTGTAGCTCATGAAGCTTTTTAATAACCAGCTTGCTATCGGAAGAAGAGTGATAATCTGGAATATAGCAATTTTCAGCGAAGGAAGAAACCTTCCATCCATGATGAGGATTCATACAAATATAAGTTGGATCAATACCATTTTGTTTTGCTATGTTTAGCGCCTGCTCTTCGTGTTTTCTATCAATAAAATTTTCAGTTCCTTCACCAGGAATCCTAATCACATATTTATTATTATTAGTTTTAACTAAATAAGAAAAATTCGTTAGACCGCCAGATAGTGTTGATATAGATTTAATATCATCTTGTCCACATCCCACAGTAGTTTCCATTATTCGTTTTACAAATAAAGAATCATATTTTAATTTTTCTTTTTGTTCAAAGAAACGATTAATATATTCCTCTTTTTCCGGGGTTTTTGTATTAACACGCCAATAATAGTCCATTCCTAATCTGCGGTCTTCAAATTGACAATCTGTTCGACCGAATTTATGATTTAAGAACTCATCTAAGGTCTTCGTGATGTAATGATTAACCCAAGCTTTTTCTTCTGGAACCACAGCATCAATATCGATATACTTACCAAAATTTGAACGTGACCCATCTGATAAGCATTGAGAAATAGACCCAATTGTCTTAGAAGGTATATGCGAAGAAGCAAAATATAGACCAGGTATTTGTCCTCTCACAATAGTCTTACACCAGCGATTTAATTTTTTATCTTCTTTCAGCCATTTCTTAAAAAAAGAATATACAGGCACAGACATATCTCGTGTTATACAATCATCATCGCCATAAGAGTGCCATTGTAATCTAATTGCTTCATATGGTTCAAAAATTTTTTGTGATAAAAATTGTTTTATGCTAATGTGGTCTTTAATTTCAATAAATTCATCTAAGTCAATAAATGCGCACCAATCAAAAGCTTTATTATACTGCTTATAAAAATTACTATACAATTCATCCTGAAAAAAATGACGGTGTATATCATTAACATTAAAAATAGTAACTTTACTTAAAATATTTTTATCAATACAATTCCCCACATATTCTGTGGTTGAGTCGTTATTGTCATATAAATAAATATGATCAAAGCCAATATCTAAATGATATTTGCACCAATCATTAATATACTCGTTTTCGCCTTTAGCCATGGCGCAAATAACATTGTTCATTACACTTTTCTCCTTGTAAAAATTCCTTTTAATACAATCTTGGGCCAAGCTTGTTTTTGATCACAATAACTCTTTCCATCTAAAATTGTATCTTCTACTTTTAATTCTTTTAAATTATTCACTTTAAACGGATCCGCAGATAAAATAACCATATTAGCTTTTTTGCCGACTTCAAGCGAACCGCATTCTTTTTCATCAAATGAGGTCATATATCCGTTATATGTGCACATCCTTAGGGCTTGCTCAACACTAAGGGATTCTTTTCCGTTATTACACGCTTGATCAATCCACTCAATCGGATTTGGATCGGTACAAGGCGCGTCACTGCCTGCTGAAATTAAAATTCCATTTTGAATATAAGTCTTTAATGGGTTTAATTTTTTAACTCTTCTTTTGCCTAAGATCGAATCTAAATATTCAACAGGCTCCTGCTTCCAATTAATAAAAC
>ONMY01000270.1 GCA_900318975.1 uncultured Bacillota bacterium
ATCTTACAGGCCTATCTATTAAAGAATTCAAGATAAGAAAGATGAAAAGAACGCTTGGAAAATGTTACTACGATAAAAAATCTATTACTCTTTCAACTACTTTAATTCATAAACCAATAGACTATATAGAGGCAATATGCCTTCATGAGATAGCGCATCTATTATACCCAAATCATCAAATGAATTTCTATTCATTCATATGTAAATATATGCCTGACTATAAAATAAGATTAAAACACTTGAAAAATAATTAAGCTTGGTATATCATTATCTTGACTTCGGGGTAGAGTGAAATTCTCAACTGGCGGTATAGCCCGCGAACCGTAAGGCCGATTAGGTGAAATTCCTAAGCCAACAGTACAGTCTGGATGAAAGAAGTTTTGTTTTAAAAAGTGACCCTGAAGTTGTCACTTTTTTATATTTTTAGGAGAATTATATGGAAAAAGATTATTATGATTTAGAAGAAAGAGAAGTAGTAGAGGAACAAAAACCTAAAAACAAGCTTTCTATTAAAACTCAATTTGAAACTAAGAAAGGAAGAATGAGATTCATAACCCGTGTTTCGATGTTTTCAGCACTTTCAACAGTATTTTACTGTTGGCTTAAATTCCCTCTTCCATTCTTTCCGCCAATTCTAAAGGTTAGTTTTTCTAATCTCTTTGTAATAATAGGTTCACTTTTAACAGGCCCAATCGGTGGGGCAATTATAGTTCTTATAAGGTTCCTCTTAAAACTCATATTATCGCCAACATCGACAGGTTTTATTGGTGAGCTCACAGATGTAGTTATTGGGCTTTCAGTTGCCATCCCATCATCCCTATTTTACCTATTAAAACATGATAAAAAAGGTGGAATTATGGGGATAATCACATCATTCTTTATGTGGATTATTTTCTCATTCTTAATAAATCTATTCGTATCTCTTCCAATGTATATAAACCTCTATGGCCTTGATGCCTGCATTTCAATGTTTAAAGCCTTCGCAAGCGACATTAATGAATCAAACCTAACATCAATCTATTTATTCTATTTTATTCTTCCATTTAATGCGTTAGTTTCCTTTGTTAACTGTGGTCTTGCCCTAGTAGTATATAAGAAAATATCATCTTTCCTAAAGATGATTGGTATATAAATAAAGTAGTAAATAATGTAAAATTAGTGGTAAAATAAAATAAAGAGCACAAAAGAAAATAAGGATATATAAATGAATAAATTTCTCTTCTCTGCAATATTAGAAGAAGTAAACCAAGAAATCCTATATACAACATTTAACTATCAAAAAGAAAAGATGGGTCCAAAAGAGATAAAAAACCTCGGGGAAGATGATTTTAAAAATCTTTCAAAATCAAAACCACTTTTCAAGATGGCTAGTTTTCTTATGGAACATGAATCAAAGATTACTGATTCAAAATATCATTTCGATTCAAGATTCATTGAGATAATGGACAAACAAGAATATGATCTTGAAAAGGTTAAATACATAATCGATTATTTAGACCCATATATCGATTATTATCATAAGATGATGGCAAAATTAATCGATAATATCTCAGATACCTTAGATTTAAAAGAGAGAAGTGATGGTTTTAATGGAACATTCCCACTCTATTTAAAACTCACAGAAAAAGAATGTAAATTAGAGCGTGCAATCGTTTCAACAAACGCTAAAGATTATCTTTATATGAGCGCTAAATCATTCTCCTATAAAGTAACATTTATGGACTATGATGTACCTCTTAAAACCCCATATACATTTAATGGTGTTGATTTAAGAGATAAAAAGCCAAGAGAAATCATAAATATCTTAGATTCATCTATTAAAGTAAATTTAAATAACTGTAAATACTTTGAGACTGATAGTGTTCAAATAGATATAGATAGTGAAGAATTAACACTAATGGATATGGGTGAAGAAAGCTTATGGCTTAATAAAAAATCAGTGACATATTCAGGAATTAAAATTGCCTTAAAAGACAGCTTAAGAAGAACGCTATTCACACTTCTTATTATAATAATCGTTACTGGACTTATCTTTTTAATTAAGTATTTTATTTAGGAGGAATAAATATATATGACAAATTTGGAAAAATGGCAACTTCAAGGAAAAAATGATCCAAGCATTTTAAAAGAAATCAAGAAGCTTTCGAAAGATGAACTCGCTGATGCCTTTAGTACTGATTTAACATTCGGTACTGGTGGTATGAGAGGAATTATGGGTGTTGGTACTAATAGAATGAACACATACACCTTAAGAAAAGCTAATTATGGCCTTGGAAAATACCTTGTTGAAACATATAAAGAAGACATCTCAAGAGGTGTTGTAATATCACATGATAATAGACTTAATTCAAGAGAATTCGCAATTGAATCTGCGAAAGTTCTTGGTGCTTTTGGAATTAAGTGCTATATGTTTGATAGTCTAAGAACTACTCCAGAATTATCATTCTCAGTAAGATACTTAAAAGCTATTGGTGGAATCATGGTTACCGCATCTCATAACCCACCAAAATATAATGGCTATAAGATTTATGATGAAGATGGTTGCCAATATACTATAGATGCTGCAGATAAAGTAATAGCTCACGTTAATGAAGTTGAAGACGTATTTAAGATTCCAGTAATGGAACTAGATA
>ONMY01000269.1 GCA_900318975.1 uncultured Bacillota bacterium
AACAAGTATTCAACGTATTGATTATCTTCATACGATTCACTATCAATAGAGAAAATGGTAGCCCTATACACTTTTAAGGTCTCCTTTCATTTATACAGACCTGTTTTAAGGAAAGGATTCTCAACAATTAGTCCGGATTAGTGTTAATATCATCATGCGATGTTTTTGTTTCTCCATCGACAGCATTTGCATCATAGAGATCCTTTTTTATCTTTGAAGAACTAACCTCAGGAGTTCGTGCTAAATAAACAACTTCCACTCCTTCTTCTTTAAGGAAATCAAACTTTCCTTTCCAGTCATCTCCCATAACAAAAGTATCTATGTGGTACTCATGCATATCGTTCTTTTTCTGTTGCCAATTATTCTCCGGTATTACCAAGTCTACATATCTAATTGCCTCAAGCATTGCTTTCCTTTGATCATAAGTAAAATAACATTTCTTATGTTTTTCACGCCAATTGAATTCATCAGTAGAGAGAGCAACAATAAGATAGTCCCCCAATGCTTTAGCACGTCTAAGTAAATTTATATGCCCATAATGGAATAAATCATAAGTGCCATATGTTATTACTCTTTTCACATATACCATTCCCTTCTACATTTCATCTACATTAACTCTTTTTTTGCTTCCTATCAGTTTGAAATAGATAGTTCTTAAAGGATGTGTTATTTTCCATGACGCAGAATTCAACAATTGAGAGTTTTCTTCGTTAATCTTAGTTATATATGTCTCTCTTTCATCTAATTGTTGCTGAATACTCTTGATATCGCTTTCTTGGCTGAATATTCTTTGATATTGCTCTGAGCATAGTTTAGCCAATTTCTCATTTTCCTGCTGAAGCTTGTAAATCATTTCATCTTCCTCATTTGAATATGGCTCACTCGTTTCAGTATGTTTTTCTGATTCAATAACCTTTTCCTGTTTACTATCCTCTTCTAAATATTCTCGATTGTCTGGCCAAAAGCAATTAACTATATGCTCATATACTTTCTCGGTAGCAAATGGGTAATTTACCATAACTTCCTTATGCATATATTCATGCCTTTGAACTTTCTTATAGTCTATATCTTGTAAAATAACATTATCTAAATACTCTCGAATATCTATTTCATTATAAGCAATATAACAGTTTTCCAGACATTTCTTCCCTAATTCAGAAAACTTTGATTCAATATCTTCTGGCGATTTTAACATATAGCAACATGGTTTATCAGTATATAAATACTCAACCAAGAAGGAACCGCAATCCTGAATAATACCATCTGATTCTGCAAATTCCTTAAGATAATTTCCCTCCGTACTATAAGTGACATTTGAGTATGATAAAATCTGCTCTAAATACTGATCTACTTTTTCGTTTCCCCACTGATTTTTTCTGCGCAAAACTGTGAACAACATTGGATGTGGTCTAAAAACAAAATCTATCTCTGGATAATCTTGCGGTAATTGCAAAAAGAAATCTGCATACCTCTGAAAATTTGATAAAGATAATATTTTATTTGTTCCTCCCTCTACACTATGATGAGGGGCAATAATAATCCTCTTACGCTCCCTTGTATTCTGTTCGCACTGATACTTACTTAGTTCATCCATTTTGGAATAACCAGTCAATACCGCGTTCGAAGCATCACAATAACCATATTGTGCATATTCTTCATAGTTCAAAGGGGTTTCAAGGAAAACACGCCAAAAATTATTATAATTGTCCTTTCCGTATATATCTCTATCATACTTCGACCTAAAGAAACCATAATTAATGTGAATACTCGGAATTCCTAATTCTGCTGCATATGGCGGATTATAATATGAGAATGAGAGATCATACGGTGAAGGATAACACACAAGATCTGCATATTTCACAACATCTTTGTACTCTATAATCTGATCATTCTTAACATCTACTGCAAGTTTCGCAAATGGATATTCTTTTTTGAGTTCAATATAAGCATCACTCAGTCCCGAAATCATTTTCTCCTGTCCAAATCTTTTATCTGGAACAATGTATAATAGTACATGGAATCGATGATCTTCAAGCATACGTTCCATTAGTAATCTTCCCGGGAACATACTTGAATTGCTTACAAGAAATACGATCCTGACTTTTCCACCTGATAATGCTTTATTATTAATGTAATTTGAATACTGGCCATAGAGACTATATTTATTCAAATTCCCCTTTCTATGTTTTAATGACTGTTTTTTCTTATACGTATTTGCTTTTACTAACTCAGCCAACTCCGGATTGACTGATTCAATGTATCTGATTATTTCATCAGGAGACTCGTGTGTTGATCCCTGTAATACCTTTATCTTTATCAAAGGATAATTATACTCTGATAAGAGTGAGTATGTATATTTTGTGGGGATTCCCATAGAATCATCTGATACATATGTTGTATATGTGAAACCATCATCAACTAGCGTTTGTGTAAATTGATACTCATAATTAAAAATGACATATGCCGATGACATTTCTTTTTTTATATTTCTTATGAAGGTATCAAAAGTCGTTGATCTATATACCTTCTCTTTAAAAATATAGAAAAAGCTTTGAATAAAAGGAATAGGAAATTTTCCTGTTGAAAGTCCATAGAAATCACACTCTTGTGAATTAAAATGATCAACAACCCCTCTAAAACTATTTAGTGGGCCAAAACAACTATCATTTATAAATAGAAGATTGTCACCTTCTTCTAATATATTATTCTCTGTAAGCCAAATATATCCTCTTTTATAGGAGCCAAAGTCATATTCCTCATGTCTTTCAAAAATAACACTGTTAACACAGTTGCTAATCTTATCCAATTCAGACTCAAAAATCGGATTATCTGAAACAAAAATTATATAATCACTTACCTCCTTAAGACCGTTCAGCAAATATATTACATAATCA
The DNA here is from genome assembly GCA_900318975.1 of uncultured Bacillota bacterium. GTDB lineage: Bacteria > Bacillota_I > Bacilli_A > Izemoplasmatales > UBA1188 > UBA1188. The sequence continues at coordinate 2,895 of ONMY01000269.1, forward strand.
GCTATTCTTCCATCACCAGAATATGATGCAACAACAGATACTATGTGTTTTTCAGATTGATCTCTGTCCTTAAGTACACTTCTAACACTACTTGCATCCTCGGGGAAGTGAGGATTTGCTCTGTCACAAAGTTGTACAGGTCGTCTTTCTTTACTGCCATATTTTTCATAATGAACTAATGGATTAATCCGATGTATTGCAACATCAGGATTCATCAGCAAATACTCCATCGAATTAAAATATGGTCCTGGGCTTTTATTGTTACCATTAACCCAATAGTCTACAGCGGGATCTAATTTGCTATTTCTCACATTAAAGTATGATCTAACATACCATTCTCTATCGAAAAATCGTGAATTATTAATAACATTTACCTCATCCCACTTAATAAAAGGACGTCTTCCTTCCCTGCGCCCATACTTTAAATAGTGTTTTAATGGATCCATTTTCGCTTTTGCAACATCAGGATATGCTTCTAAATAAAACTTTGAATCAAATTTTCTAGCTATTTCATCATCTGCGGAATAACACCTTTTTTCTTTAAAACCATATTTCACATAATGCTGCCAAGGATCTACACCGGCTTTTTTAACATCAGGGTATTTTTTTAAATAGTACTTTGCGTCAAACTTATCTTTTGTAATCATTTATATCTCCCAGTAGAATTATTTCGTTTTGTTAATATATGTTACTAAGTTCTTCCAAT
>ONMY01000268.1 GCA_900318975.1 uncultured Bacillota bacterium
ACTTCGACACCACGAATATTCTCGTTCAATAACAATAGCGTTGTATTTAACGTTTCAATTCCCGTGTGTTTGCCCCCTTTGTAAATCTTTCCAGGAACATTTATCGTCTGTATATTGTACCATGTTGGTATACTTCTTCCTTTGCGTCTTATTATATCCGATTCATTGAATGTAATATTGATTCCTTTATTTAGGTCACCATGTGAAAAGGCATTTAGTAACTGTTCTGTAACAATCTCAACTATCAAGTCATATAATGGTCTTTGTTCCAAAATCTTTATTTTTTTCCATGAATTGGAGGCTGTATAGTTTATGACACAAATATTTGTGTTGCACCACTGTAATATAGATTCCCCTTTTGCGAGCACATTAATAATAAAATCATTTCTTAATTCCGTCCATTCGTCATCAGTTTTATCAAGTTTATCTCTAATTGCCTTACTTCTAATATCATCGTCACGTGTTACTATTCTTGATAGTATAGTTTTTATCGCGTAATCCAATGGTGATGTTATAGCTACCCCTTTGTCTCTTGACACGCCTTCTCTAATATTCTCCTTTAGTTCAGCTCCATTTGCTGAACATCTGATTACAAGACTATCTAATCTTCGACGTAAAAATGTTTCACTATCAGATTGTAAGAGTAACAGTAATCCATCAAGATGCAATTCTTCTAATGTTGGATTATCTCTGACTGCGGTATATAATTTCGTTCCAGTTTTTGCCAGTTTACCTGAGTTTAAATAATTAGCTGACGAATGGGATAGACTCCTTAATAATTCTTGGTTAAGTGCTATATGCCTGTTTAAACTGTTGTTAGTTTGTGTAAGCTGTTCGTTTTGTTGCTGTATTATTCGTATTGATTCCTTTTGTTTTAACCAATTGTAAAAAACCGACGCTGTCATATATTCCTTAAAGCAAGCAACCGGTATTTCGTCAATCTCTTTAACAAATCCAAGATACTCCTGTCTTTCTTCAATGCTTTCTATATTATTATTATTGTATAAATAGTTTCTTCTAGTATAATTTGTTGCTTTTTCTGTAGGATGTTTTATAGTAATTCTTAAATTGTGATCTGCATAAAACGGAATTAAGGGATATATACCCTTGACAGTTCCGTTTTCAGTTTTCCATGTAAATGAAGTACCTCCTAACATTTCAAATACTTCGAGCCGCATATGCCTATAATCATAGTAAAACCGTTCTCTAAATGATGGATTCTTCCTATAAAAACCATTATCACTTTTCAGCGCATCATATGCATCGTCATCGACATATATAAGATCTACAGGATAACTTCCAAAATTAACTCCATTTTTTTCATCAAACAAGTAGAATACTGCTTCATGATAACACTTAATATAGTCTTCCTTTGACCAATGGGCGTTTTTAGTTGTATTAAAAATATCTTCTGCTCTTGAAATTCCTTCAACCATTTTTAAATAGTCCATCTGGGTGCATAATTGAAGAGATCTCATAAACAAATCTTTTCTGTCTTGATCATCTCCGCATAATAGTCCGACACACATCGCCCGTAGTGAATTTTTATAATCTAAAAAGAATCCATTTCTTTGGGGAAGGTTCATATAAACAATTTCTGCTATTGACTTTATTTCTTCATCATACTTTCTATTGTTTTTATAAACGGCATTGAATTCGATATAAGGATTATAGTTCTCCATGATTGAATCAATAGTCTTCATATAAGAGTTCATTAATATCTTAGTTCCCAATGGAAGCAAATAATACTTCTCACTACTAAAACAAGGAAATATCTTAATAAACCAATCATCTCCTGCTTCAACTGATATGCGAGAATCACTGAAAGCATTCTGAAAAACCAGGTGAACTCCCAGCTGTAATTCTAAGTTGATTGCTATAGCAAATAATATATCAAACCCTTTATGATATATTGTTGTTAGACAATTCTCATTTCTTAATATATTTTCTGGTAAAAACCTATATTCTTCAAATCTATTGAGTAAATACCTAACTATGTATTCATGAAAAAGCACTACTTGAAATAATGTAAGCTTTCCGTTTACGTATTCAGTATATATATCTGTATTAGATTCTGGTGGCATAATTCTAGGATCATATGGAGCTAAAACCATATTTGAGTAGTCATACTCTTTGTTATATAAGTTCCATCGAAATTGGATGTCCAATTCATCATTTATTATGAAGTCATTCACCCTACTCCAAATTAGCGAACCATCTCTTTGCATAGCGTCATATAACTTAAATTCTTGTTGATTGTTATAATTCTCTAGTATTTCGTTTATTAAAAAGCGTAAGTAAGAAATATCTCTATTTAAGCAATCCTTCACAAATCCAACCTGCGACTTTTCTCGATTGCATTTCATTCCGCAGTCATCATTATTAACACATGCTAACATCGCTTTTCCCATTTTCTCAAGTTCGAATGAATCAATCTCATGTATGGATTCGTTTGTGGTAAAGGTTACCCCCCGATTGTTTTCTTTTCTTTTATACATAATTGGAGTTTTCCTCTTTATGCCTTTAATGATCTTTCCGTTTTCAATCCCTTTTTTGACAAGTTTCGAGTATGGTTTTGAAGGTAAACACATATTATCAATGATATCGCAAATTCCAATTTTAAAAAAAAGATTGCTCATTATACCAGGGAAATAAATAATTTTTGATTCTTTTGAATAATCGTTTGCAAAATCTATGGCGTTAAGCAAATGCATTGCTTCTTCTTTTGTTAAGGATAAATTGAAACCGATTGCACTAAAATACAACTTAACCATCGGGTTAGATGCACAACAGTTTTTATACT
>ONMY01000267.1 GCA_900318975.1 uncultured Bacillota bacterium
GAGATTAATTCTCTCATATGTTCGAGATTTATGGCGGCTCATTTTGGGCCGCTTTTATAATGGATTAGTATTTTTAGTAAAAATAGTAATATAATTATCTACGCAAAGGAGGTAGGTGCTATGAAAAAACATGCATTACTACTAGTAACATCATTATTAGGAATTGGTACATTAGTTGGATGTAACCAACCTGGACCTGAGCAAATCACCATTACTGGTGCCAATGAATGGGGTGTTAATGGTGTTACAAATTATAAAGCATCTGTAGAAGGAACTACTTGGGCAAGCAGCAATAATCAAGTTGCCACCATTGATGAAAATGGAAAATTAGTTGCATTAAGTGCTGGTAAAACAACTTTAACTGCATCAAAAGAAGGATATGCAGATGGAGCTTTAGAAGTGACTATTGTCGCCCATGATATTTCATTTACTGAAGAACAGTATGGAGCGTTTTTTGGAGAATTTAATGGAGTTAAAGCTTCGTTAAATATTCAACCAAATTCCATGTCCATTAAAGAAGGGGATAACACAAAAGTTTATTATCCAACTGAAATTAAAACTGAACAGTTTAATTACACTACAGAAGATAAAACCACTGCGGTTGAATCTTATGGAGTAGTTTATTATGGAAACAAATTTAATGACAACAACTACCGTATTAGATTTAACGAACAAGAATTTAAGAATGTAATCTTTGAAAAGCAAGTGGGAGAAGGATATGAAGAAGTTTATTCATTTATCCCATCTTTCCATGAATATGTTGGTTCATTTAATTTTGGCTTTGCAGAAGAACAATATGATATAAACAATTATGTTTATTTATATTCAGATGAATATGTTGTTTTCAATGAAAAACTTGGATTTGGTGGATATCCAGTAAGAACATATTACGCATCTAATTCTACTTTATTAAATAGTGCTGATTATAATATTCCAGGTTATGAGACAGTAGTGAAAGATGGCAAAACAACATATGTTAAAGCCTTTAAAACTATTGGTTCACGTGATTTAGAATATTACACAACTATATTAACATATAACGGCAATAATTTAGCCTACTTCTCTAATGGTGAATTAGTGGATTATGCTTATCCAGATGCTAGTATTTTCTTAACTGATGTTGTGACTTTATCAGGTGAATTAGAAAATAGTTACACTGTTGAAGAAGTTGAAGAATATGAAGAATATAAATTAAACCCTGTTATTAATGATGATGCTGCAACTTTAGAAGTAAGTAGAGATGAAAAAGGTCTTATCTATACATTTAAAGTGACAGAAGAAAATAAATATGTTGTTAGATTAGGTGCAGATAAATTTGAATATGAACACGGCAACGAAAAATCTATCTTCGCACCAGTTACTACATTCTATGGTATCGATGATGGTGTTAGATATTACGAAGAATATGAATTAGTCAACCATGACAAAAGTCAATCTTTTGAATATTGGACAGATATGGATTGGGATACATGGGAAGATGTTCCAGTTATTAGATTAAATGGAGTAAATATCACTGATGGCAAATTAGTTCCTAATAAAAACGGAAAGGCTTTTTATTCATTTACTGCTAACAACGTTAATTATCAAGTAGAAAGAGTAAATGAAAATATCGCTATTTTACATAGTGGTGATAAAGAAGAAAACTTGTTCTCTATCTCATATATTAATAAGAGATATAATTACGAACTTATTAATATTAAGGAACAATTAGATATCACATATGCAAATTTCAAAGTCACTGAAGGTACAACTGAATATAAAGCAGAAGTAATTTTAGATGAAACATTTGATAGAGTCGCTATTAAATATAATAATAAGGAAATTATCGTTTTAGATGATGAACTAGGATTATATATCTTATTAGAAGGCGATAATCTTGTCAGCTTAGTTAAAAAATCAAAAATAGCCAAACTCAATGGTACTTATACTTCTGATGGTGTTGATTCTGTGAAATTTGAAGATGGTAAATTATTTATCAATGAAGAAGAAATCACATATGAATTAGGCTATATCATTAATGCTTCCGCTGGTATTTTCTTATCTCTCACCTTTAAAGATGGAGCAAGAGAATTAACTTTAGTTCCTTATTTCAATGGAGTAGTCCTTGAACTTGAAGAACAATTAGATGGTAGTTATAAACAAATTAATGCTTTCTTTGATAAATCAGTCACCGACACATTTGTTGGTAAATATTTTTACGATAGTAAATATGGACAAGAATGTGTTGAATTTACAAGTAATTACAAATTATTTGCAACCGATCTTATTGATGAACAATTAGTGAGAGTGGAACATGAATTTGCTTTTGGCAAAGCTTCTACTACTATAGATGAAACCGAATATGAATATTACCAACTCTTAATGATGTATGAAGGATATAGCGTTCCATTTACAAAGATGGAATATGCCTTATATATCAACGCTCTTAAAATAATGTATGTGCAAGAAGGTTTATATTTAACTCAAGGTGTATATTCAAATAAAGAAGCTAATGTTACAGTTTCTGTTTATGAGAATAATTTATATTATTCTGAGCCAAACTCAAATAATAGCAAAATAA
>ONMY01000266.1 GCA_900318975.1 uncultured Bacillota bacterium
CTACTAAAGTCTTGAACAAAGAAGAATGAACCAAAGTTATAGAAGATTATGCTATATTCTAAGCCTGAAGTTCTAAAGATATAATTCATTTGAGCGATTGATATCTTCTTTTTAGCATTTTCATTTCCGAGGAATCTTCCGTTATCATCTCTTACAAATCCGTTTCTAAAACCAGTAACGGCTTCGTTAATTGTTTCTTTGATATCGCTTGTTCCTTCTAAATTTCCGAAAGTGATTTCATCACCTTCTCTATTATAATAACCGAAGAATAATACACCACTTGTTTCATAATCATAAGATGCTGCAAGGTTTCTTATGATGGTATCTTTATTCTCACCATCATGAATATTTAAATATTCTTCAATATCATCATAGAATCTTTTTGTATATGAATTAAGGTAGAATACAGTTTCTTCCACTTCTTCATATACTCTTCCCTTTGACTTCTTATCGATAATTGAACTAATGTTCAAAAAGTACACTATTGAAACAACTAGTGTAAAGATTACCGATATTAAGATAAAGATGATGAGATTACTTTTCTTCATTTTCTTTTAATTCTTTTTCGTGTTTTATTGATTCGATATATTCTTGTTTGATTTTTTCTTTTAATTCTAATTCTTCTTTTTCTTTTTTTACTTCTTTAATCTTTTTAATTGCGTCTTGGCTTATTTTTAAGATTATTATTAAGCCAAGAACATAGATTATTGCATAGATACTTGTGAGGGTTTTATAGATCTTTCCAAATAGACTACTCTTTCCATCGACGATACCGATAAAATTATCTTTCGTAACTTTAGCGTTATCGGCTACTGGGTTTGCGGTACCTTTAGTTGTGATCTTAATAGTACCATCATCATCTATTATTTCTATAGCTTCATGAACAATTGTATAGCCATAAACCTCTAAGCTATGATCTATACAGATAAATGAGATGGTATCTCCAACCTTTACTTTTTCAATTGGCACAGTCTTTACAAAGACGATATCATCGACGTTTATTTCTGGCTCCATTGATGGAGACATTACTGTAAAGACGTAGTGGCCAAGTATTCTTGGTGGAGTATGTTTAACAAGGGAGATAACGATGGCTGAGACGATATAGACAAAGAGTAATAAAACTGCGTAAGTTAAAAACTTACTTATGAGTTTTATAATTCTTTTTGCCTTACTATCATTCTTATTTTCCTTATCGTTATTCATTATTCTCTTCTACTAGATTATTTAATTCTTCAATATCTTTTGGTTTAGAACCTTTCTTTTCGTATTTTCTAAGTTCTGATTCAGTCTTAAAGAGTTTTTCTTTGAATTTATTTAATTCTTGAGTCTTTAAAGTTATTAGTGACTTATAAATAGCTCTAACTTTAAGTAGATATTGTTTTCTTGCTTTATAGCTTATACGCTTAGGGTATTGTGATTTAAGTCTTGCATACATACCAGTTAGAATATCTTTTTGGGTATCAGCTTCAATCCTAAGCATGTTTTTATAGATATTTAGGAATGACTTATTATAAGAGATTCCTGAATTCACTTCTTTTGTGAATTGTGATTTATAGTTAGTTTTAATTCTTTGATACCAATATTCAGAAATTGTTGGTTCATCTTGCATATCAATTTCTGAATCAGGTAGATTTGTAACTTCTGATACTTGAAGAAGTGGTGATTCTACTTTTGGTGGTTTATATCTTTTATATTTATATGGGAGAAGATCATATGTTTCACTTCTATCTTCTTGATTCATCGCAAGTAGAGAATAGTTAAACATAAGCATATCTGAAATATCAGATAAGAAATCTTCATCATAATCGATATCAGTATCGAGTATTCCAACTTCAACACCAAGTTCACGGTATGAATCTAAGAACTGCCAGAGTTTTAGACATGATGAATAATCAACTGACTTAACTATGATATTAGTTCTTAGAATTGGTGGTACTACAGGACGAGCGCCAGATTGCTTCATAGCTGTGAAGAAAGCACTTCCCATGAAACCTTTTAAGTAACTTCTAATTAGAGTGATTTGTTCTAAGATCTCTAAGTTTTTCTTAGATTCAGCATCTTCTATTTGTTCCTTAACTTTGAGGTTTACTTCAGCTTCTAC
>ONMY01000265.1 GCA_900318975.1 uncultured Bacillota bacterium
GATGCAATTAGAAATGGTGAGAACTTAATTAGAAACTATGATAAATACTTAAGCATGCAAAGAATTAGTGCAAGTAACCTAGATGAACATACAGTAATGGTACTTGTCGATATTCAAAATGGTGGCAAACCATATTATGCAAGATTTAATAATTCCGTTTATTCAGCTAATATGTTAAATCTTCAAGGTTTTAAAGAAACCCTTACCGCAAATGGTTCAACTGGTACAGCTTTCGCTCCAATTGACTTAACTGATATGTTAAATATCACTGCAGCTGTCAGTGCTGATGGCACATTTATAGTTGATAATGTTAACCCAACAATTAGGGCACATTATAATGGTAGTATTATAAATCTTCGTCTTGCAACTGAATCTGATGCTGCCGGTACAAGATATACAGTTGATATTGATGATGGTGGTGGAGAATTTGAAAATGTTAAAGAACGTTACTACATTTCATTCTTTACAAGCAGTTCAGATACAAATATCCTCTATCAATACAACATCACTGTTCCAAGTACATTTGGTATACCACAATATCCATCAAGACTCGACCATCAAGATGATATTGAAAATAGAATAAGATTAATATTCGGTAATATCTTTGTTCAAGAAGGATTTGAAGTAAATACATTCACTCAAGAAGAAATCACTGAAACAAATAACACCCTTAACATTGAAATGAAATCTACAGTATCAATCGCAAGCGGTGTTAAAGATGAAGTCGTTTCATACTTAAGTACAGACGTACTATCATTCTATCAAAGCTTCCTCGTAATGCTTGAAAAACGTGAAGCATCTTCAACCACAAGAATTATTGCTGGTGAACCAAATGTTAATGGTAGATATGGCATTAATTCATCTGCATATAATAGAGATACATTAGATTATAATACTCTTACAGCTTATACATCTGATCAAATCTTTGTTTCATCTAACTTCATTGAATTTAGAAATAGTTCACCTCTAAACTCATTCTTAGTTGTTGAAAATGGTAAAGCGTATATCTTCGCAAATGTCTTTATAGAATATGATAGTCTCGACAACATCACTCTACAATTCCCTAATAAGAGAAACCCAGAAGATAGGACAACTGGTGTAAGAGTATTCGCAAGTTCAAATCTTGCCTTCCAGCCAGAAGTCGCATCATTTAGTAAAATCTCAGTTACAGATGATGATATTAGCGATAAGCTTTATTACTGCACTGCTGAAAGTGATAGGGCAATTCTCTATTTTGACCCTCTAGTTGATGATCAAAACGCTAATCTTGGTGCACTTGGTATTAACCCACTCGATATGGAAGGTACAACTCAGTACGTTTATGGTAATGCTGTACTTGATTTATCACTCATAATCGATAAAACATACAATAACTATGGACTTGTGGATCAGTCATATAAATATGATAGTTTAAGACTCACAGTTCAACTCACAAGTAAAGAAAGCTCATACGATGTTGCAAACGATGCACTAGATATTCCAACTTATATGAGTGATATATGGATTAAAGATATCAATACTAATACAAGCGGTTACTATGAATCTAAGACTGGAGACATGTATACATTTATCATCCCAAGAAGCCTAGTTGAAAATAGTGCTAATCCGGAAGAATTAGATGTAAAGATTAACTTTATTGTTAAGACAGGTCAAGCGTTTGAAGGATCTGATCATTATTATTCTAACTACAAGATTACACTCACAGCTAATCTTGTAAATGTAATAGATAATAATATGAATAATTTAGATCTATTAGAATCGTCTACTGATACAAATTACATAATCTATACAAACGCAAAAGTAATACCTGACTTTGTAGAATAAAAAGAATTAAAGAAAAACTATAGAAAACACACTCCAATAATGTTATTATTAAAATATAGATTACAATAAACAAGGAGAAAAACATGAAGAAAAGTCTATTATTTTTAGCCATTTTTATGGTATTTATGGTTTTAGTTGGTTGTACTGGTAAAAAAAGCGCTCCAAAAGAAAGCTTTAAATATAGTGCACCATCAAGCTATGATGAAAGTCTTTCTTTTGAAAGAGAGTTAACTGAATTTGAAAAAGTGACATTATATGAAGATATCGCAAGACAGTGTAAAGAGATTCAATCAATAACTCATAAATCATATTATTACAATTATGGTTCAACACAGTCTTATGATTATATGGAAACTCAAATAGAATTCTATGATGACACTGCATCTAAAATTAAATTAAAAGATGCTAGTAAAACTATTAAAAATGGAATTGAAATAAATGATGAAACAACATATGAATACTATAGTTTCATCTTTGATGGAAAATCTATAGTTTATACTACATCATCTGATCCAAAATATTCTGATATTACAACTTCAAACGCCAGTGAAGAAGATATTGCAAATTTCTATCTAGATACTACACTTGATGTAACAATACTAGGATCAGATGAAACACTAAATTATTATTACGATAGAGGAAATCGCTATATTGTATATGCAAAATATACTGAGACAGCAACACCAAAAGTTGTTGGCAATGAAACAAAGATGCAAAACGCAGTATCAAAGAAACAATATATCATGAAGGTTGATAAGAATGGTAAGATCCTAAGTTCAACAGTATATACTGAAAACCTCTCAAATTATAATAGTCAAACTGGTGATTATTACGATAAACTCTTTACTTTAAATAAACAATCAGAAGAAGGTGTATTTAAATACGGAAAGAGAAAAGCAAGACCAGAAGTAACTGAAATGCTTGGTAAGAAAACTTATCTACTTGAAAGTACTTCAGTTTGGATGGATAGCGCAAGTTTATACTCAAAAGAAAATGTTTCTAAAGAATCATTTACATCAGAATTTGCTGATTATTCATTCGATAAAAAAGATATCAATAATGGAAAGATTAAAGCTGTTGTTTCTCTAGACGATGATAATGCATTCTTAACAACTCTAACA
>ONMY01000264.1 GCA_900318975.1 uncultured Bacillota bacterium
ATATTTTTCTGTAAGATTTGATTTATATGTATTAATAATTGTTTTTAGTTCGTCGTCGCTTGTTATTGTGCCAGCATCACGAAGAGCATTATAACTAACATATTCTTCATTGTGTGGATACTTTAGTTCCAAATTATAAGCATAGAAGAGATAAGTGTATAATTCATCTATATTTACATACTCTTGTTGTTCATAAGCCAACTTTTCGTCGTATGGGTTATTTAAAGAAACCAAAAGACTATTTACAAAATCAATGCTTCTTGTATATGCAACATTAAAATTTGATATATGTACATTATAATCAGATTCGCTCAATACACCTTCGCTTTTTGCTTTATCAAGCTTTGGAAAATACCCATCACTTGTTCCTGACGAACCAAACAAATCCTTTTTGCCCTCATATTTATACGATATTTCATCAATTTTATCTCTAACTTCCTTGTTGTAGTTTTGCTGTATTGAGTTTCCAACAACAAATTGAAACGGAAAAAGCCAAAGAACCCAGGTTAATATAATAACCAAGGTTAAATCTATAAAGAAAGCAAAGAGTCTTTTTAAGAATCTAGCATATGTACCCATAATTTCTCCTTTCATAAGAAGTGATAATATATTATATCATAAATTACTTTCCTAGGCAGAATCTAGCAAAGAGTTCATCAATTAATTCATCAGGATTTCCTCTTCCTATTATCTCCCCAAGCGCATTATAAGCTTCTCTTAAATCGATTTCTACCATATCGAGAAAATCGCCATTTATAGCGTTATTTCTTGCTTCTTTCAAAGAATCAAGAGCCCTTTTCATAATGGAAATGTGTCTTGAAGATGAAATAACTAAATCTTGAGAAATCTTTAAAGAATCTTTGATGAATAATTTTTTTATCTCATCTTTTAAATTTTCTAGTCCTTCTTGTTTTAAAGACGATATATCAACAACATTTTTAATGTTAAGATTTGCTTTTGGAAGATCTGATTTGTTTCCAATAATAATTCTTGTTTTGTTTTTTGTCTTTTCAAGAAGCTCTTTATCCTCAAATGTTAAATCCTGTGATTGATCTAACACCAAAAGAACAAGTTCTGCATCATATAATTTTTCAATAGATTTTTCTATACCTATTTTTTCTATTGGATCATCTGTTTTTCTAATACCTGCGGTATCAATTAAATGAAGAATAATACCACCAAGATTGATATCCCCTTCAACAATATCTCTTGTTGTGCCACTAAAACTTGTAACAATAGCTTTGTTTTCTTTTAGTAATGCATTTAAAAGACTACTTTTACCAACATTTGGTTTTCCAAGTATTACTGTTTTAATACCTTCTTTGTAATATCTTAAGCTTTCAGCGTCAACAATTATTTTTTCAATTTTGGAAATTAAATATTTTGTCTTTTCTTTTAAAAGATCGTTTGTAATTTGAAGCTCATCTGTATATTCAGGATAATCGATATTCACAGTTATATGAAGAAGAACATCCTCAATTTCTGCTCTAAGTCCCTCTACTAAAGTTTTAATATCGCCCTTTAATGCTTTGTTTGCAAGAAGAAGAGAATTCTTTGTCGATGAATCAATCATGTCCATTACAGCTTCAGCTTGAGACAAATCTATTCTTCCATTTAAAAAAGCTCTCTTTGTAAATTCTCCGGGTTCTGCAAGTCTTGCACCAGAATTTAATAAAAGCTCTAGAACTTGTGTTGTAACAAAAGCGCCACCATGGGTGTTTATTTCAACAACATCCTCTTTCGTATACGATTTAGGTGCTCTAAAAAGAGATACAAGAACCTCATCGATTATGTTTCCATCTTTATCTTTAACCGATGCATGAGAAATTGTGTTGCCTTTTGCTTTTGTTAAATCCAAACCCGAAAGAATCCCATTAGCAATTTTAATGGAATCTTCACCAGTTATTCTTATGATGTTTATTGCGCTTCCTGATATGGCGGTTGATATAGCACAAATTGTATCGGTTTCTTTCATAATTTCTCCCAAATTATTATAACATAATAAAAGTTTTATAGTGTATAATTATATTAGATAATACCAAGAGGTAAAATTATGAAAAAAGATTCGAAAAGATACTATCTAAGCACATTTATAATGGCATTCGCCTTTATATTTATTTTAACAATAATCTCACATGCTGGTGGAGGATATTTAATATCTGGAAGCATCACATTTGAAGGTATCTGGGCCGACACTTTTCAAATTTTCCTCTATAAAGATAAAACATTTATTGTTGGAAACTACGTTTTAGATATAATCGCGATATTCGTTTTTCCGCTATTCTTCGTAATCATTTTCTGGCTAATCGATTTTTTAACAAGAAAACTCAAAAGCAAAAAGAGAAAAGCCGAAGAGGAAGAAAGAGAAAAATATGATGACTTTATCAATGGTGTTTCAAGAGAAATGAACGCTACAGATAAATTCAATATTGAAGATTATCGTCACTTTAGAGAAAACGAAAAATTCCAAGAATGTTTAAAAAAGCTATATTCAATTTATAAAGATGGAGAAACACCAAACGTTAATTATGCTCTCCTCGAAAGAAAATTCAACAAAAACTCTAAAGAAAAAGAAGCTATTGATTTCTTAATCGATTACACAAAGAAAAAAAGAGAAGAAATAGAAAATTCAAACACTCCAGAAGAAAAGGAGGAAAAGAATGAATAATTATAAAGCTCTATATAGAAAATATAGACCACAAACATTTTCTGACGTGGTCGATCAAGAGCACGTAACAAGAACACTTAAAAACTCAATAAAACTAGGACATATATCACACGCCTATCTTTTTAATGGCCCAAGAGGCGTTGGTAAAACCACAATCGCAAGAGTTTTTGCGAAAGCAATCAACTGCTTAAATCCAAACGGAGAAGAGCCATGTGGCGAATGTGAAGTATGTAAATCAATAGTTAATGGATCAAATCCAGATATTATCGAAATAGATGCCGCATCAAGAACTCGTGTTGAGCAGATGAGAGACACTTTAGAGAAAACATCTTTTCTCCCAACAATGTCTAAATACAAAGTGTATATAATCGATGAAATACACATGCTTTCATCAAATTCTTTTAATGCACTATTAAAAACATTAGAAGAACCACCAGCACACGTTATTTTTATTCTATGTACAACAGAAGTTGAAAAAGTAATACCAACCATTAGATCTAGATGTCAGCGTTTTGATTTCCATCTGATAGATAAAGACGCTATGGTTAGTCATCTAATAGACGTTTCAAAAGAAGAAGACATAAATATCAGCGAAGAAGCAATTTCATTAATAGCCGAATCAGCAGAAGGCGGAATGCGCGATGCATTATCACTTCTTGACCAGGTATCTTCATTTTCTTTAAGCGATGAAATCACAAAAGAAGATGTGCTTATGATATCAGGAAGGCTTTCAACATCAACTCTAACAGAAATTGCATGGTCAGTATATAAAAACAATTCTACAGAAACAATAAATTTAATCGATTCAGTTATAAAACTCGGAAAAGAAGTTGAAAGAATTACTCAAGATTTAATTTCTTTTTACAAAGATATTTTAGTAATCAAAAACAC
>ONMY01000263.1 GCA_900318975.1 uncultured Bacillota bacterium
CAATGAAAGAATGATACTGAAACCATGGGATAGTCTTCCAGACTATATGCGCGTGCCGGAGGTACGACCATATTACGATATATTAAAAAAACATCAGGTATCTCTTGTGTTAAAGAGGATATTCGACGTCATAGTGTCACTTATGATGCTTCTTGTGCTGTGGCCATTCATGATCTTGATTGCCATTGGAATAAAGCTGGACTCACCGGGATCGGCTTTATTTTTACAGGAGAGAGTCACTACCTATGGAAAGAGGTTCAAAATATGGAAATTCCGAACGATGGTCAATAATGCGGAAAAAATTGGAACACAGGTAACTGTAAGCAATGACAGAAGAGTGACTAAGTTTGGAAGGTTTCTGAGAAGCACACGATTGGATGAAGTTCCACAGCTTGTAAATATCTTGGTTGGAGATATGAGCTACGTGGGAACCAGGCCGGAAGTTATTAAGTATGTTGACCAGTACAAACCTGAGTTTTATGCGACACTGCTACTTCCAGCAGGAGTAACAAGTGAGGCGAGCATTAGGTATAAAGATGAATATAAGTTACTTGATCAAGCAAAGGATGTAGATAAGGTTTATTTAGAGAAAGTGCTTCCGGCTAAGATGGTGTGGAATCTTAACTCTATAGCAAGATTTTCGTTTGCACGAGAACTATTAACGATGATACGGACAGTATTAGCAGTACTTGGAAAAGAGTATACATAGTAATGTGGAAAATCAGAGAGTTGAATGGCGGTGATCAAGTATATATCAGGGAGTTGGCAAACCTTCATAGCCGAGCATTCCCTGATTTTTTTCTTACACAATTAGGTGAACCATTCCTACGAACACTTTATAAAGGATATCTGGACGATCCTGATTCCGGGATTATAGTTGCAGAGGAGAATAGAAGTTTATTAGGATTCATTGCTTATTCAAATGATTACCCGGGGTTTTATAAAAGACTGATTAAAGAAAGAATTGTGCAGTTTGCATTGTGTTCATTATTGGCAGTTCTTCGACATCCATCATTTATTAAGCGGATACTCAGTGCCTTCAAGAAGAGTGAATCAGTACAGAAAACAGAAAAATATGTGGAACTGGCATCTATCTGCGTTAACCCATTTATTGAAGGACGAGGTGTTGGATCAGGATTAATAAATCACTTGAAATCCAAGGTGGATTTTAATGAATATGCATATATAAATCTTGAGACAGATGCGGTAAATAATGAAAGAGCAATAGGCTTTTATGAAAAGAATGGTTTTGTCTTCTCTGGAATGTATACAACGCCGGAAGGACGAAAGATGAACGAATACAGATATTCTGAATCGGAATAAGCAACATACGGATATTGATATTGTAATGGAAGAATGAAAAAAATATTGTATATATTAAACGTTGCTGATGGAGTAAACTCTTTTTCCTTAAGCAGCATACTTGCAGCACAAAGAGTGGGACTTGACTTCCATTTGGCTGGGGATTTTAGTCAAACTACGCGGGAAAAATTGGATGAGGATGAGAATAAATACAGCATCCGTATACACCAAATAGATTTAGCTCGGTCACCATTCTCACTGAAAAATGTATCTGCTTATCGCCAGATAGTAGAGCTGATTAATAAAGAAAAGTTTGATTATATACATTGTAATACTCCTGTTGGCGGGGTGCTCGGTAGGCTTGCCGGGATGAATGGGAGAGTAAAAAAAGTAATTTATCAAGCGCATGGATTTCATTTCTATAAAGAAGCTCCAATTATAAACTGGATGTTGTACTGCCCGGTTGAAATGTTTCTCGCGAGAATAACAGATGCAATCATAACTATTAATAGTGAGGACTATCAATTTGCATTAAAACATATGCATCCAAGGTCTTGTATATATTATGTTCCGGGGGTTGGCATTGAACTTGAACAATGGAAAACACAATACAAATTAGGGATCAGAAGAGAATTAGGAATTAAACACGACGACTTCATTGTATTAGTTGTTGGAAGGCTTGAAAACAATAAAAACTGTAAAACAATTGTCGAAGCAATTAGTAAGATACAAACAAGAAGTGTCAAAGTTGTCTTTTGCGGAGATGGAGAAGATAAACAACAATTGCAAATGTTGGCTAAGGATTTGGATATTTCGGACCGGGTTTTATTTATCGGAAATAGAACGGATATGAATGATATCTATCATATTGCTGATTGCTTTGTATTGGCTTCTTTTAGAGAGGGACTATCAAGATCCATTATGGAGGCTATGGCGGTGGGATTGCCATGTGTTGTATCGGATATCCGAGGCAATAATGATTTGATAGACGAGAAGGGCGGCAAGCTTTTTGATCCGCATAATTCCAATGAACTGGCTATGTACTTAACTCAAATATATGAGTCAATTGACATGAGGATTGACATGGGTAAACACAACATAAAGAAGATAGAACAGTTTTCAATTTATACAATTGTTGAAAAGATGATAGATATCTATAAAACCCAGTTTCAGTAAAACTTGAGATTCTTTGTTAAATTGAGATATGCGATGGATTACTAGACAAGACTGTAGACATTAAATTCCGTAAGAGTATAGTTGGAGGATTATTTAGATTTATGGGGAAAAAAGTATGTATTATCCGCTCAAACCCAGTACGTCCAGATTCCCGTGTTGAAAAGGAAGCCTGGACTTTATTAAAAGCAGGATATGACGTGCGTATCTTATCATGGGATAGAGACAGCGATCATGATGAGCAAAATGGATTTATTTCTGTGGCAGATACGTGTATCCCTATTACATGGCTTGGATACAAAGCAGCATTTAATCAAGGGATGAAGAGCCTAAAGCCATATCTAAAGTTTCAATTTCATATGCGGAAATGGCTTGATAAACATAAAGAAGAAATAGATATTATACATGCATGTGATTTCGATACTGCTTTTTTTTCACAAAGCAAATCGAAAGGAAAGAGATTTGTCTTTGACATATTTGATTTTTTGTATGGTGAGCCAAAATCTATTTTGCAAAAAGCTGTCAGAAGAGCACAGTTAAACATAATAAATAGAGCAGATGCGACCATAATATGCACAGAGGAAAGAAAAGAGCAAATAAGAGAGGCGCATCCTAAACGCCTTGTTATTATTCATAACACCCCCTTCATCGAACAACTTCAAAAGAATAGCGGCTTAAATTTTAAGAGTAGTACATCAAAAATAAAAGTAGCATATGTTGGAATATTAGCCGATGAACGCCTATTAACTGCAATCGGAAAAGTGCTTTCAAATAGAAATGATATAGAGTTGCATATTGGAGGGTTTGGCCCTTTAGAATCTCTTTTTGAAGAATTATCTAATAAATGTAGTAATATATTTTACTATGGAAGAATTCCCTACAGCCAAACATTAGAGCTGGAAAGCAAATGTGACTTAATGACCGCGATTTATGACCCATCTATTGAGAATTGTCGTAGGGCTGCGCCTAATAAGTTTTATGAAAGTTTAATGTTGGGAAAACCGGTCCTAATGACAAGAGGAACCGGGATGTCGAATGTAGTTGAACAGAATAATTTGGGAGAACTGATTGAATTTAGCGAAGAAGGGTTTGAAAAGGGATTGGAT
The DNA here is from genome assembly GCA_900318975.1 of uncultured Bacillota bacterium. Taxonomy (GTDB): domain Bacteria; phylum Bacillota_I; class Bacilli_A; order Izemoplasmatales; family UBA1188; genus UBA1188. The sequence continues at coordinate 3,582 of ONMY01000263.1, forward strand.
AGATTAATTAGTCGAAAAGAAGAATGGCCGGAAATATCTAATCGAATGAGGGCGATATATAACGAAAAATATAGTTGGGAGGAAATGAAAAGGCGTTTAGTCGAACTGTATTCGCAATTATAGAAGAATAGAGAGTGTACACATGAAAAAAGTAGGAATTCTGGTTAATTCAATAGGATTTGGAGGAAATGAAAGAAGTGCAGTCAATATTGCGGCAGCAGTTAGTGATCGCTTTGATGTCACTATCATAATACAAGAAGATTGTGGTAATCATTACGGATATAAGGGAAAAGTTATAAATCTAAATACGCCCTGTGCACAATCAAAAGTAGGGAAAATCCTTAATTCTTTTCGGCGCATAAATAGATTGAATAGAATAATCAAGGAAGAAAAACTAGAAACAATATTTATCATTTTGCCAGTTTCCAATCCCATTAATTATATGATCTTCAGATGTAAAAAAATAGTATCGTGTAGAGACTGTGGAGATCTGATTAGGCGAACTGACAAGTACATTAGAATGGCAAATAACTCAGACATTATAGTATGTAATTCTAAGTATCAAGCTGATTATATAACAAAGCAAGCGCCATCACTTGCTGCGAAAACCACTGCTATTTATAACATTATAGATATAAATAGGATACATGCGTTAAAAGACGATGATATTGAGGAGTCGGTAAAACTCTTTATGAGTGGAAAAAAATGTGTCATAAGCTCGGGAAGATTTGCAAATGCAAAGGGGCTATGTAATCTGCTGAAAGCATTTTCAATAGTCAAACAACGAAACAAGAACGCCCGATTGATCATGATTGGAGATGGAGAATTAAGAGGAAATATTGAGAAACTTATTAAAGAATTAAACATTGAGAATAATGTCCTCTTGCTGGGATTTAAAGATAATCCCTTTAAATACATTGCGAAAGCAGATGTTTTTATTCTCCCATCTCTGTATGAAGGGTTTCCGAATACGTTAATTGAAGCAATGGCATGCGGGACTCCGGTGATTGCGGCAGATTGTCCATCTGGACCTGGTGAGATACTCGATGGAAAAGCAATTAAAAAGAACAAAATAACGAAATATGGGATTTTGTTAAGGTGCTTTAATGAGAATAATACATCATGGAAGCCTGATGATGTGACATCGGAACACTATGAAATGGCCAACGCCATTGAGCGTTTACTGAACGATCCTGAGCTTTCAGCAGAACTGGCATATAATGCATCGATGAGAGTAAGCGATTTTAGTTCTGATAAGATTTCTTGCAAATGGCATGATATATTGTAAAAATAGAAGCAGAATAGGCCACTGATAAATGAAGAAAAGAATATATTTAACCGTAGATACTGAGTGCCATGATATTAATAAACTAAATGAGTATATAACCGGGAAGACGAAAAAGGGTATCTTTGGACTGGAAAGAATTTTGCAATTAGGACAAGAACTTGGCGTCCCAATAAATGTCTTTTTAGATATTCCTGAGCACCATAGGTATGGGGATGATTACACAAACTCGTTGATTCAATTAATTAGAAAATATGATCAACCAATATTTCTTCATGTGCATCCAGATTATATAGCAGATCCTGGTAGAAAACACTTGTGGGAGTATTCAAAAGATGAGCAGAAAGAAATATTAAGTCAATCTGTTTTAGATTACAGGCGATTTTGTGGTGAACACGGAAGAATTATATTCAGGGCAGGAGCATGGGGAGTAAACAAAGAAACCTACGAGGTTCTGTCAGAACTATGCACCGAAATGAATATAGCGGAAATTGTTGATTTATCATATGTCTATCATAGTAGATGGAGATGCCATCTTGGATATGATGAACTGGGGGTAGCAAATAGGTCGACAAAATATAAAGGCATAACAGTATTACCCAATACTACTTATATTGGGTTTGATTATTTTGGGAAAAAGTATGCGTTTGAATTGTGCGTTCCTAACAAAAGCTTTCATGAATTTAAAGAAGTAATCGATCAAAATGAGCTTAGTAATATTACATATACAATGCACTCATGGGATTTTATAAAAAGATGGTTTTTTATTCCAGGGCATATAGCTGGTGATGAACTGCAGATCAAAGTGTTCAAAAAATGTGTAGCATATGCCAAGAAAAAAGGATACGTGTTTAGTGACTTGAGAGACTTTTGCTTAACAGATGAAAATGATCAATGTATCAATCTGTGTGAAAGCCTTACGGGAAAAATCAGGTGTATTTGGTATAACTATTTGAGATTTGCAGATACAGGCAGATCATTTAAAAAATATGCATTTTTATACTTTCTACCGTTAATCATTTGTTTGATATTAATAATTGCATTCGTCATTATAATCATTTTTTGACAATAATGGTTTTCATATAGTATGTTTGATGCTTTCAGGTAAGGGAAAATGAAATCTTCATTTATTAGGATAAATAACGAATCTATAATTGGAAATATATTATTAATAGAATCGCTATATAAGATTTGTCAGGTTTCGTGTGTTATTCTCATTATCTATTACTGTTGGTATGTAGAGGCATTCGGAAACCAGCCGGTAATAGTGTATGGATCTTTTTTACTGATGAGCGCATGCTTATTATTAATACATAGCTTAACTAATGAAATACGGGTCGGAGAGATTCCCTTTGGAATTTGGAACTATACTCTTGTGATAGCTTATTCTCTTATAGTTGGGACTTTTGTTTCTTATGATTATGGGGCACTCTTACATGCTGTTAGACAATACCTGATATTTTTTGTTATTGTTTATGCTTTTTGTGTTGTTTCAAATCATACGGGGGCTTACGAATGGATATTAGTATCAATTAACGTTGCTATCTTAATATGTTGTGTGCATTTATCGTTTTTTGGACATCATTATTCGGCTAACAGAATTGTGCTTTCCAGTAATAGTAATCCTAATATATTAGGTTCTTTGTTAAACTTAGGCCTATTTTCAATTGTGTATAGAACAAGATTTAGACTAATACCTTTTCTCATAGCAATACCTCAGGTTTGGTTTGTCTTTTACAATGTTGTAATGACAGGTTCAAGGAAAAGTTTCATTGTATCAATTGCAATATTGATTATTTGGTCATTTGCAATGGCAACGCAAGTGTTTAGAAATGGTAGCGCTGAACTAAGGACTTTGTTTATTCTAGTTCTAGTATGTGGTTTATTAGCGTTCTATTACTTTTATGGAACATTTATTATAAATACTGAAGTTATAGCGAGAATGGGTACGATGGGAAACGAGGAATCAAATAGTGCAAGGATTGTAATGTATAAAGAAGCTTACAGAATATTTACAAAAAAGCCACTATTTGGAGGTGGGCTTGACCAGTATCGTTATTGGTCAGCACGAGGAGGGTATTCTCATTCAACATATGCAGAAGCTATTGCCGATTTTGGCTTAATCGGATCAATCCTATATTTTATGCCGTTTGTATTTACGATCCTTCAAACCATTGCACTTGTCATATATAACCGAAATTATCACTGTATTCTTATTTTGGGATTATGTTTGATAGAACTCTTTTTGGGGACTGTTCAAATATGGTTTTTTGAAATGGTGCATATTTTTACATGGGGAATTATCTTCATTATTATTCACCATGACTATAGAACTGATAAGAGTACAGAAACCTATGCTAATGTTTTTAGGAGATGTAGGTATGTCAAGCATTAATTCGATAATTGAAAAAATAAAGCACCCCACAAAAGCAATTATTCCATTAGACTCTTTACGATTAATAGATTGGATGCCGGATGTATTGTTTGCTAAATTAGCTTTTCGAGGTGAATTGGGACAAAAACTGAATTTAGAGAATCCAAAAACATTTAATGAGAAACTACAGTGGCTTAAGCTTTATAATCATAAAACGGAGTATATAGATTTTGTTGATAAGTTAAAAGCAAAGAGCATTGTTGGGAATCTCGTTGGTAGTCAGTATATTGTGCCATTATATGGGCATTGGAATACTGCTGATGAGATAGCTTTTGAAAAACTCCCTGACAGGTTTGTATTGAAATGCAACCATGATCAAGGGAGCGTAATCTTGGTTAGTGACAAAAATAAAATTAATAAGAAAAATGTAATTGATGTTTTGAATAAAAAACTTAAAAGGAATAACTTCTATGGATGTAGGGAGTATCCATACAAATACATAAAGCCAGAGGTGTATGCAGAAGAATACTTAGGATCAAACATAATTGACTATAAATTTTACTGCTTTAATGGAGAACCCAAATTTCTGTATTGCGGACAGGGATTAACAGAAGATCATTCATTGAAGATAGATTTCTTTGACTTGGACTGGAATATAATGCCATTCTATCGTACAGATTATGGACGATTAGGTAATATTCCAAAGCCATTACGCTTTGATGAGATGATTGAAATATCAAAAAGACTTAGCCGGGATATACCTTTTGTAAGGATTGATTTATTCGAAGTTAATGGGAAAGTGTATTTTTCGGAGTTTACTTTATGTCCTGCAGCAGGATTTATGCCATTTGTTCCTAAGGAATACGATCAGATAATAGGAGAATGGCTGGAATTACCTTATTAAACTTCATTAAGCGACTTCAACGTAAGTATTTAACCTTTAGATAATGGAAAAAAGTAGAACTACACTTTCGTTTTGAAATATTCGATATTTAGCTTTACGCATTAACGTGCTAAGAACCAAAAACGGTTGGATTCATGCAGAACGAAACACTAGAAAGAAGCGAGTTGCAAGAGGCAGCGTGTAAGAACTTCATCTAGGAGATCAAGAGCGTGCGGACAAGTAGAAGGGCCAATCAAATGTATTGAGGGTAATACCTTTGTTACGGCATCAGTCACAGTTTCCAGAGTTTACAATCTCTCAAAAATACAGAGCCGAAAGAAAACTATTCTATTGGCTGAATTAGTATAGCAAAAGAGACTTTACACATGGGAACAATTTAACGGCGTACTTGAGAATTATCCATTAGCTAACGCACCGCAGATTTATGTCAATATATATCGATAATATTAGAAGATAGATTAGACCTATAAGGAGCAAAATGTGGGAAAGCCGCACCTACAAAACAGTAAGGGGGATGGGAAGTAATCCCCATGCCTATTAGGCCTCTTGGAATCAGAGGAGAACCTGTTGGGCTAAGGGGGACTCTGATATAGAGTAAATGCTTTGCACTATTGCCACATATAGGGAAGACGATGTCGTTCTATTTGTGTACCCATCAGCCACTATTTCAGTACTTGATACAGTGAAATATTCACGCTATGATGCTGGATCTTCTTACTGAGATGTAACAAGTGAAATACCTTGAATTTTCAACAAAAACTTCTTGATTATATGAGGATGGAGGATGTTCATGTTAACAATTGGATCATGCGGGTTTTCTTCTACGGGCAGTAGTGTAGTTACAGATATACTGAAAGAGTATGATGACAATGTGGTGCTCGATCAAAATGAATTCACAATAACATGGTGCGCTGATGGTATTGAAGATTTACATTATCATATGTTTGAAGGTTGTCGAAGAGACTTAAGTAATAGAATTGCACTAGAAAGGTTTGCGAGAAGATTTTTAAAAAGAGGATTTGACGGTTATCAGTTACTTACTTATGGCAGATTCAATGATCTAACTAAAAAATATTTAGACGACATAACACAAGTAAAATGGATTGGGCCGCTTAATCCTGTGCTTAGCAATTCTTTTCGGTTAAAAAGCAACAATCTATTTGTTAGAGCAAACGCGTACGAATTATTATTTAGAATTGAGAAGAAAATAGGACATGGGCTATGTTGTTATCCACTAGCTCAAGTTGGAATGGCAATTAGACCTGAGAGTTTTGTGGAAATATCAAGAAAATATGTATTGGACATTCTTGACTCTATGGGAAGAATAGAAGGGAAAAATCTGGTGCTTGACCAACCGTTTTCAGGTAACAACCCCCAAGCATCTTTTCCGTATTTTGAAAATCCGAGAGCTGTCGTCGTGGATAGGGATCCTAGAGATTATTATCTGTTTGTGAAAACTTTTTTATATAGAAAAGGAATAAGACAGATACCAGCATATAATGTTAAGGATTTTGTGGAGTTTTATAGGAGAGAAAGAGAACACCAGCCATATACAGAAGAAAGAGATGACGTATTACTGGTCAGTTTCGAAGACTTCATATATAAATATGAGGAGACAAAAAAAATATTGTTAGATTTTTGCCAAGTTAATCCTAAGAGTTGGAAAAAGAAAATTTTTGAACCGGATAAATCTATACATAACACTCAACTTTTCAGGAGATTTCCTGAATACAAATCAGATATAGAATATATTTGTCGTGAGTTACCACAGTATCTATACCCCTTCGAACAATTTGGAGATGTAGACACACAGGGGGAGATGTTTTTTGGAAAATCAGCACTGAATAAGTAGCCAGGTACGATTATTATAAGAATAAAGGGAGAGCGAGTGCCCGATGATTATCGGATATACAACAGGTGTTTTTGATATGTTTCATATCGGCCATTTAAACATAATAAGAGCTTCAAAAGAAAAGTGTGATTACCTTATTGTTGGGGTAAGTACTGATGAGCTTGTAAAAAAAGAAAAGAACAAAACACCTGTAATTCCTTTTGAGGAAAGAATAGAAATAGTATCTTCACTGAAATATGTTGATCAGGTTGTGCCACAGATTAATAAAAACAAATTAGAAGCATGGGAAAAATATCATTTTAACAGAATGTTTGTGGGCAATGATTGGAAGGGGACAAGTACGTGGAATCATTATGAGGTACAATTTCAACCTTTAGGAGTTGAAATAATCTATCTTCCACACACAGATGGGATATCGTCAACCAAATTAACAGAGTATGTGAAGAACCATATTGATGATATATCATAATTGCAGTGTCCAAATAAGGGCATAATAATACTGATATGGCACATATACAAACTGTATTGGTTTAATCAATTTGAAAGGAAAGATGTTGTAATCTATTGTGATTACATCATACATGATTTATGAACGGGGATATAAAATTTAGTGTTTTAGTGCCGGTATATAATGTGATGGAGTATGTTGAAGAATGCATTCAGTCTGTGTTGGCACAAACATATAGTAATTACGAACTGATACTGGTAGATGATGGATCAACAGACAGAAGTGGTATTATTATTGATCAATACTCGAAACAATATCCACAAATTAAAACTTATCATAAGATGAATAAAGGCTTAATTCATACTAGACGATATGCGATAGACCAGGCAGATGGTGATTATTATGTCATGCTTGATTCGGATGACATGATTGAAAAGAATTGTTTGGAAATTCTTTATATAACAATTAAAAGGCATAATTGCGATTGTGTATTCTATAATCGAAAACGGCTTATTAAAGGTAAGTATATTGGCGCGGAAAAACATATTAAAGAAGAGTATTTATCTAATAGAAGTAGCATTATTCGGAAAGCACTGATAGATATACCATATAATTCGTTTTGCTTAAAGTGTGCAAAATCAAGCATGTACTCAAAATTAGATTATTCAAAATATTATCATATCAGTAAAGGGGAAGATGCACTTCAAAGTTTGGAATTACTGTCGAACTGTAACACGGCTGAATTCATAGATAACGAATTATACATTTATAGAATGAGAATGGGAAGTATATGTAATCCTATTGATCAAACAGATTACGAAATAGATTTTACTGTCAGAGAAAAGTGCTTACAATTTATTGTTGAACAGAATTGCTTTACAGAAGAAGATATGAATAGATATCGTGATAGATATATCAAGTTTTATATTGATCAGATTATTCTAGCCGGATCTTTGAAAATGACAGTTCAAAAGAAGAAAGAAGTATACAAAGAGTTAAGGTCAGAAAAGTATTATACGGATTTTCTTAGCAAGGGATTAAGCAATAAAAATGAAGTGGGAACTAAAATCATCATATGGTTTCTTTTCAAACATAAGTTAGATACCTTACTAATTATGATTATCTCTGCCTATAGATACTTTACGAGATAGTAAAAATGGTAACAATTGGTGTATCTCGATAGAGAATATTATGCAAGGATTTATTTTCAGTTTCCTTGAGCTGCTAGATTATAACGATGAAATGTGGTCTAATCACACTCAGATATAAGTAAGAAGGCTTAGTCTGTTACCATGATAACAGTAGTTGTGTATGCAAATTATAATCAATTTTAGAATTTAGTATGGCTAATTATATGAAGCTATCAATAATAATACCTGTTTATAACCTTGGAAACTATATTACGTGTTTACTATCTTCGCTATGTACACTTTATTTTCCATATGAGTACGAAATCTTAATCATAAATGATGGTTCCAATGATGATACGGCAGAAATAGTAGAAAGATATCAGAAGAATAATCCTAGAATAAAACTGATTACAATAGAAAATGGGGGCGTTTCAAATGCCAGGAATATTGGCCTTAGGATTGCGTTAGGGGAATACATTACCTTTGTCGATGGTGACGATTATGTTGATCCTGACTTCTTTTATTATGCTATCAATGAAATGGATTCTGAAAGATATGATTTTGTCCAGATAAACCATCGGGTTATTGGCGATGGCGTGAAAAGAGAAAAGCTTTTCGTACAAAATGATGTAGTTATATCAAATAGGACACAAATGATCCACTCTCTTATAGGAAAAGAGAAAAAAATAGGTAATGCGGTTTGGGGAAAAGTATATAGGTCAGATGTTATTAAAGACTTACGATTTGACACTGAACTACGCATTGCGGAAGATAAAAAGTTTGTTTTTGACGTTATCAAGTGTTCGCAAAAGATAAAACTATTAAAGTATATTGGGTATAACTATATTAAAAGACCTAACTCTGCAATGCAGGGAGAAATCAGAGCTAATTTCTGTGATAACTTAAAAGTGCTTGAATACATTAAGGACTATTCTGATAGTAGTTTTCTTTTGGCAGATATAGAAAGACAAGAGTTACCGATATTAATGGGGTTATATCAGTTGAACTTGTGCGATGATAAAGATAATCAAGAGTATTATTCTATGATTCAAGCATTAAATGTTTCTAATTTTTGGCAGGATTTAGGCTGGAAAATGAAAGTGAAAACCTTTGTATTAAAGAAAGCGCGTAGGATATATGATGGTGTGTACTGGGTAAGAAGACGAGGGAGAATAAGCGGTGAATAAGACAGTTGGTATTGTTACAATAGATGATTATACCAATTATGGTAATCGTCTTCAAAATTATGCCTTAACACAATTAATGGAAAGAGAAGGGTATAAGGTAGTAAATGGAATTAGAGTGATAACGAAAGAGGATTGGATTAACAGAACTGAAAATTCCCTAAAAAAAAAGATAAAGCAAGCGATTCCCTATTGGTTCTATAAGCGTTATATCTATAAATCTCCGAAAGAAAAAACAGGATTGTTGAAAAGCAGAGAAGAAAATTTCTTGAAGTTTATCTCTGATTACACTATATTAATTGAACCTGTTATTTCATCTACTCATGTTCAAGCTAAAAAGAAATTAGAACCATTAGGAATAGACTGCTTTATTACGGGAAGCGACCAGGTTTGGAATCCGTATTTTGGCGGAAAAGATTATGAATTTTTGACATTTACTGATAGTGCTAAAAAATATTCATTTGCGGCAAGCATAGGGGTTGATAGTCTTCCAGATAAGGTAAAAGGGTATTATAAAAAGAACCTACAAAAATTTCGATATTTATCTGTTCGTGAAGAACAAGCCGCATTGATTATTAAAGATTTAGTGAACAGAGAGGCTGATGTTACACTGGATCCTACGTTACTGTTGGAGAAAAGCGAGTGGGATAAAATAATTAAAAAACCATCAATCAAGATTGATAAACAATATATCTGTGCATATTTTTTGGGGGAGATTCCCAAAGCCGTTTATTTGTTTTCAGAAAAAGAAGGGTTACCGATATATTTTCTTAACGATATTAACTATCGTGAATTGTTTATTATAGAACCCAGAGAGTTCTTATATATTCTGAAGAATGCTGAGTTCATATTAACTGATTCATTTCACGGAACTGCATTTTCCATTAAGTTCCATAAGGAGTTTTATGTATTTAAAAGACAAGGAGATACGGCTACCAATCTATTTTCGAGAATTGAATCAATAACAAAGAGATTTGGTTTAGAGAGTAGAGTTCAAGAGAGAGTTCAGATAGAAGAGCAGGCGCCAATTAATCATTGGGATCAGATAGATAAAGAGTTGTTGGCTGAAGCGGAAACAAGTATAAGAAAACTAATAAATGCAATGGAGCAATAGGACAAAAACAAAGCTTACCAATAAAACTGGTTGTTAGATAGAGAATAGCTTTCTGATTATAGGAATGTGTGAAATCGAATTCCACGTTAGAAATGTGATGATGTAATTACATAGTCCTTGGGGCATCTTATGAGAATTGAAAGAACAAAGAACGCAACAAGAAATATAGTATTTGGAGTCATACTCCGTATTTACCAAATCGTGGTTCCATTTATCATGAGAACTGCGATGATTTATTATTTAGGTGTTCAGTATCTAGGGCTAAACAGCTTATTTGCATCTGTACTATCTGTATTAACGCTTGCAGAATTAGGTGTTGGATCTGCGATGGTTTTTAGTATGTACAAACCTATTGCAGAGGATGATACGAAGACAATTTGCGCGCTAATGCAATTATACAAGGTATATTATAGAATAATAGGGCTCATAATTGCGATTATTGGCTTGGTCATAACGCCGTTCATTCCACATCTGATACACAGTGATTTGCCAGAAGGATTAAATATATATGTACTTTACATGTTGCATTTGGCATCCACAGTGTTATCGTATTGGTTATTTGCATATAAAAACTGTTTGCTAACAGCCCATCAGAGAAATGATATTACAAATAAAGTGACGATGGCTGTGAGCTCACTTTTATATGCATTTCAGCTCTTTATTCTTCTGGTTCTAAAGAACTATTATTGCTATGTACTTGCGGCGCTGATTTCACAGGCAGCAACTAATATTATGACAGCTATTGTTGTTGACAAAATGTACCCTCAATATCAGGCGGGCGGAAGCCTTCCGAAATACGAAGTAATGAAGATTAATAAGAGGGTCACAGATTTGTTTACTTCAAAAATTGGATCTGTTGTTGTAAATTCAGCAGATACAATTGTGATTTCATCATTTCTTGGATTGACAGCACTAGCGATTTATCAGAATTATTTTTATATTATGAATTCTGTTATTGGCATAATAGGAATTATAATGACTTCATGCACAGCAGGAATCGGAAACAGTTTAATTATTGAAAGTAGAGAAAAAAACTATAATGATTTAAACAAGTTGACATTTATAATCGCGTGGATTTCTGGTTTTTGTACGTCGTGCTTCTTAACGTTGTATCAGCCGTTTATGACAATATGGGTTGGAAAAAACTTATTGCTGCCTTTTAGTGCAGTTATTTGTTTCTGCATATATTTTTATGTGTTCGAAATCAATAGGCTCTTGAATACATTCAAGGATGCAGGAGGTATATGGCATAAAGATCGTTTCAGGCCGTTGATAACGGCACTTGGAAACTTAGGAATGAATTTGCTCATAGTTCGACACTGGGGGTTGTATGGAATAATACTCTCTACAGTACTATCCATGCTGATCATCGGAATGCCGTGGTTATTATATAATTTATTTACAGAATTATTTGATTTTGATCAGCTTAGAGACTATTTATTTAGGCTGTTTTATTATTCGTCAATGGCTCTATTCTCTTGTCTGACAACAGGTTTAATTTGTAGTTTTGTCCAAGGATCAAACTGGTCGACAGTCTTTATTAGGGGATTAATATGCTGTATCGTCCCTAACGTGATTTTTCTGATTGTATACCGAAACACTCTTGTGTTTAGACAATGCGTACAACTGGTTGATCGTATAACAAAGAAAAAACTTCACTTGGAGAGCAGATTAAACCGAAAGTGAGTACATATGATTGAGATTAAAGAGAAAGAGTATTGTTGCGGGTGTGGCGCCTGTGCTCAGAAATGTCCGGTTCATTGCATAGAGATGGTTGAGGATAAGGAGGGCTTTTTATATCCACGGTGTAATATAGAGAGGTGCGTTAACTGCGAGCAATGCGTATCTATTTGCCCGGTGATTAACAAATCGACGGGAATAGATAGGCTTAAGGGATGCTATGTTTGCTACTCATGTGATGATGTAATTCGGGTAAATAGCTCAAGCGGAGGACTGTTTTCATTATTGGCAATGGAAACTCTAAAAGAAGGTGGAACGGTATATGGAGCGGCTTTTGATTCTGATTATATGGTCCATCATATCCGCATAGATCATATTAATCAAATCTATGCAATACAAAAGAGTAAGTATCTACAAAGTAGAATTGAGGATACATATGTAAGTGCTCAGAAAGATCTGCAAGATGGACGAAGAGTTCTATTTAGCGGGACATCTTGCCAAATTGAAGGTTTAAAAAAATACTTAGGTCGTGAGCATGACCGTTTATTAACGGTTGATATATTGTGTCACGGAACCCCGAGTCCTATGATATGGAGATTGTATCTCAACTCATTGAATAAGAATAACTCAAAAAGAATAATAGATATTAATTTTAGAAACAAGGAACTTGGCTGGAAGAACTATTCTCTTAAGATCAGTTATGATACAGACGAGTACTATTCGATATCACATTATTACGATACATATATGAACCTTTTCTTATCCGATGTCATTTTGCGGCCAAGTTGCTATAATTGCCAATTTAAAGACATCAACAGAGCTGCTGACATTACGCTTGGAGATGCTTGGGGTATTAACAAGATTTTACCGATAATGGATGATGATAGGGGCACTTCCTTACTCATGGTACATACAGAAAAAGGTGAGGAATATGTTGAAAAGTTAAAAAACAAAATTCACTTTGAGTCGATC
>ONMY01000262.1 GCA_900318975.1 uncultured Bacillota bacterium
GAAAGCAGGTGGACCCTGTTTGGAGACCTGAACCACTACGATGCAAAAGGGAAGAAAATTGGGCATAGTGACAGAGGGATCTTTGGGGATTGGAAAGATTACGAAAAGTAGAACAGTTTTGACAAGGAAGGTAATGCTTTCATTTTCAAATGATAGATTTACCGAGTTGGTTTCCTTACAATCAGCAATCTTTACAGGGCGGTATTTATCCTTTAAATTTGGGGATATTGCTTGATGACAATTTCTAGATGATAGCACTTTAATTGGTAGGAAATACTCATTGAATATGGTAGTAGATGATCGAGCTAGACTATATTGTAACCAAGGAGCGCAAGAAAGAAATATGATGATGAAAGAGGTGGGTAATTGTAGTTGGCAACTCGCTGGCAGTTCCCACCAAGCATAGGCTTGTACCTTCAGGTGCAGGGTTTTTTATATATGGATTACAAATGTACACGCTCGGAAACAGAAGGGAACAGTGACAGTATTAGGTTTACTGAGTATAATTGATATTGATAGAAAAACTATGGTATCCGAATTAATAATTAAAGAACTTTATTAGTAGTTGATTCCAAATAGGAGGGAATTAATAACATGGTTTCAATGGTTCTGGATAGTACACTATATCCCAAAGAAGCTCTTATAAAGGCCTGTTATGCATTTTTAGACAAGTGTTATTTTCACCTTGGAATAAAAGAAAAGCAATATGTTGTGGAGATATCCTCAAAAGATACAGAGATTGATGAGGACATAATTAAAAAAGAATTGGAGAACGAACTCTTAGCTCAAGCTGTAAGGATTACTGTGGCCAATAAAACAAGAAACATTCGAGAGCTTATTTTGGCAAGGGCTATGGCATCTACGATTATTGATGAAGAAAACCAATATTCCGATAAACTATCATCACAACAGAATAATAAAGGAGCAACAGCTAGTTCCATTGAGGATGATGAGGAATTACGAGAAATACTGCAAGATTGGTTTAAGGTAAATGAATGATAATGAATAAAAAGAAAGTTCTATATAATGATTCTATTTATAGTCGTGATGCATTATACCGAGCAATAAACGCTTATAGAAAAATATGTCGTATTATTCCAAAGGTAACTCGTGATGGGACTATTTGTACGTTTTTTGCAGACACTGATATGATTGATACAATCATTCACGAGTTTGATAACTACCTCATTGAGATATTATCTAGAGGATCAGTTTCATGATGATTATGGAATGTATCTTACTGGCACTTATGCTTATGCTGTGCCTTCTTTCATCTATTACAGACATAAAGAAAGGTATTATTCATAATCGCCATATTGCATATTTCTTGGGAACGTTTATTGCATTGGATGCCTTTTTCTATTTTTTTTATGCTCGAGAGTATATTTCTATCTTTTTTAGTAATTTGATATGTATGATATGCATTGCTTTTTTTCTATTTTATGGCAATGTTTGGGCAGGAGGCGATTGCAAGTTATTCGTAACACTATCATTAGGTATTCCAGCAACTGTTTATAGTGGGGTGGAACTTGGACCAGCACCAGGTTTCTTGATATTACTTATTGTTTTTTCGGTCGCATTTGTGCATATCATTGCAGAATCTGTTGTGTACTCTATCCGAGATAAACGATGGATTCACTTTCAGAAACAAAGAATACGGATCACTGATTTGGTTTTGAACTATATATTTATGACTGGGGTTATCTATTTCCTTAATGTTGTGTTGTCATGGTGTATGTTCAATTTCCAAATTACAGGGAATATGTTTGCTTTGATGATAGACTTCTTTTTTATCTTAGGCATTAATAGCATATATGATAGGATTCCTAATAAAACAAAAGTACTCCTCACTATACTGTCTTGGGGCTTTATTCTTTCTTTCAGCATTGCGACCCATTCGTTTCAACTACGGGGAATATACTGGAAATCTTGGATATTAGTTATTGCAGTGATTATTATCCGCTCTATTGCAGACAAATACAATTATCAGGAGATAGAAACAGATAGCGTGACAACCAACATGATTCTTTCTGCATCAACAGTTTTTTACTTTAGTAAGTCTAAAGTTAAGGGATTGCCAACAAACATGAAAGAAGATTTAAGCGCTAGGTTGACTGAGTCAGAAGCAGATGCCGTTAAGCGATGGGGAAAGACATCAAAAGGATTGAAAACTGTGATGATAGTCCGAAAAATGCCTTTCGCACTTTACATTTCGATTGGAACGATTCTATTCTTGTTGATTGAAGAGGTATTCATATGGCACATCATTTAGAGAAATATGATTTGGGATGGAGACTTGCCATATTACGAAGAGATCATAGTTTACTTGAAGGACATGAGAATCTAGTCCATGAAGATGGGAGGTATTTCTTCTCTTCTGATGAGAAGGAATTATTTCTTACTTCGAAGATGAAGGCTGTTTTTGATAATTATCACCATGGAGATATTATAAACATTAATGGGGCTGGAAAATGCCTGCGTTTATTTGATAGTTCAGATGGCGAGGCAACCATTTTTATGGGAGGAAATTGCAACTCGAACTGCATCATGTGTCCATCTTCTGATTTCGAAAGAAAGCAAGATTATTCTGAAACAGACGAAATCACAGGGGAATTCATTGAGATGCTCCCAGAAAACCTCTCGCATTATGTTGTGACGGGTGGAGAACCAACTATTAAGACTCGATTCTTCCTCAAGGCGATGGGACGCCTGGCAGATCGATTCCCCCGTGCGGAGGCTCTTTTGCTTACAAATGGAAGATCATTCTCTTCAGTTTTATTGCTACAAGAATTGTTAATGCATTGTCCACCATTTCTTACTGTTGCAATACCAATTCATGGAGCGAAAGCTTCAATCCACGATTCTATTTCTCGTTCAAAAGGTAGTTTTGAACAGACATTACGTGGAATCGAGAATTTGTTAGGTGCGGGCATTTCAATTGAAATAAGAATCGTTGTATCTTTATTGAATTGTAACAACTTAATGGAAATTGCACAAATGATAGTGAAAAAGTTTCCAGATACCTTACGAGTTAATTTTATCAGTCTTGAAGTAAGGGGAAACTGTGCTCGAAATAAAGATCGAGTGTATATAGATCCGGAGACTTCTTTTATAAAAAGCCGAGGTGCAATTAACCATTTAATCGAGAATGGGATTCCCGTTGGACTTTATAACTATCCTCTTTGCTGTGTTGACAAAGGCTACTGGACTATTTGTCATAGAAGCATTTCTGGATATAAGGTTCGATATGAAGAAAAATGTAATTCTTGCAGCCTAAAAACAGAATGTGGGGGGTTATTTGTTACTACAATGAAAGCAGCTCATCCAGAAATACATCCCATATTACTGTGAGGAATGATGGTATGCTAAATTATTTTAATTTTGAGAGATTTGATAAAGAGCACGTATTAGTTACAAACGACTTTGGTAGATATGCCTTTTTGACAAATTCTGAGTTTGAAAGCCTATTGTTGGACCATCAGTATCGTAGTGACAAGAATCAAGCAATAGATCAGAGTCTTGATGAAAAGTTGCGAGCAGGTTTTTTTAGAATCAATAGCGCAGATGAACTTTTGTCAGATGATTTGACAGGATTCTTAAGAGATATGAAGGGATACCTGTTCTCGCCTACAGCTCTTCATATCTTCGTGTTAACGAATGTATGCAATATGTGCTGTCGGTATTGCCAGGCAACAGACCCAAAATCTGGAAAAGGCGGATTTATGAGCCCTGAAACAGGGAGAAGGGCTGTTGATATAGCATTACAATGTCCTTCAAAAGGTCTAACCTTTGAGTTCCAAGGAGGCGAGCCTCTCCTTAATTTTGATACGGCCAAGGAAATAATTCTTTACACCGAGCAACATAAGGGAGACAGAGATATTCGTTACACAATGGTCTCTAATTTGATCGCATTAACTGATGA
>ONMY01000259.1 GCA_900318975.1 uncultured Bacillota bacterium
CTAAGAGATATGAAAGAATATACTGTTAATGTAACACTCGAACTACCTCTTTTATATCTTCGTATGATCACAGATTTAATCGCATCTCATATGGAATATGAACACATAAATATTCTAAATGCGAGCGCAAATATAGGAAGCCTATCACTTGCCCTTGCACTTTCTGAACATATAAATCCAAGAGATTTATACGTTACAGTAAACACTGAAGAAGAACTAAGAATCGCATCAAACTTAAGAGATTTATCTGGTTTTGAATATCCGATTCAAGATGTGCTTCCAGCACTTTCTTTTAGAACGGATATAATAGTATCAGATCCTTTCTTAAGAAAGGCGGAAGATATACTCGTATTTTTTGAGGATTATATTGAATATCTAAATCTTAATGGTTTCATGATAATAACTCTCCCAACAGAATACGTAAGAAGTAGAATCTTCTCAGATTCCCTAGAAGATCATTCTCTAGTATTAATAGGCCTAATTGAATATCCAAAAGATCTTCTAGGTGGGCTAATCGATTCAAGTATCGTTATCCTTGAGAAAAAAGACACCACAAATAAGGAATTCTTCCACATTTCAATGTCAAGCATCAAGGATATTGAATCAAATATAAAAATAATGGATGAAATAAAAAAATATATAAATGAATATTTAGGAGACAAATGAAAATGAAAATTATGTCAATCAACTGCGGATCATCAAGTTTAAAATTTAAACTTTTTGAAATGCCAGAAGAAAAAGTCATTACTGAGGGACAATTTGAAAGAATTGGTTTTAAGGAAATGGGCACCTACAAAATCAAAGTGAATGGTGAAAAACTTGAAACCAGCTTACTTCTTCCTGACCACAGTGTAGCTGCAGAGCACCTCTTAAAGGACTTAATCGAAAAGAAAATAATTAATAGCCTTGATGAAATCAAAGGTGTCGGTCACAGAATCGTCCAAGGTGGTAAATATTTTAAAGAATCTTGTATTGTTAACGAATGGTCAAAAGCGAGAATCGAAGAATTAATAGATTTAGCACCACTCCATAATGGCCCACATCTAATAGGAATCAACGCATTTGAAAAAGCACTACCAAATGTTAAACAAGTTGTAGTATTTGATACTGCATTCCATCAAGGAATGGAAGAAGAAGCATTTATGTATGCAGTACCATATTATTGGTATAGTGAATACGGAATTAGAAAATATGGTGCACATGGTACAAGCCACCAGTTTGTTGCAAACGAATACGCAAGACTCACAGGTCAAGATATTAAGAAACTAAAAATCATAACTTGCCACATCGGTAATGGCGCATCACTTTGTGCTGTTGAATATGGAAGATGTAAAGATACATCTATGGGCTTAACACCTCTTGAAGGTGTTCCAATGGGCACACGTACAGGAAATATTGACCCAACAGTAGTATCATATATCTGCCAAAAAGAAAACAAGGATGCTCATACAGTTGTTCAAGAATTAAACAAAAAGAGTGGATATCTTGGTGTATCTGAAATCTCAAACGATGCAAGAGATCTTGAAAATGAATATATGAAAGGTAATCCTAAAGCTATCCTCGCACTTCACATTCAAGAAAAGAGAATTGCTGATTATATTGCATCATATTATGTATATCTAAATGGATGTGATGCAATGGTATTTACTGCAGGAATCGGTGAAAACTCTGAAACAATGCGCAAGAGAGTTTGCGATAGACTCTCTATTCTTGGCGTTAAGATTGATGATAAATTAAATCTCGATAGAGGTCATCCATTTAGAATCTCAACACCTGATTCAAAGATTGATGTATGGGTAATCCCAACAAATGAAGAATTAGTTATTGCAAGAGACACTCTAAGAATCATAAGCGAATAATCGCCAAAAAGAATCAGCATGCCTGATTCTTTTTCTAACAAGAAAATAATATGAAATCAAACAATTCTACTAATAAAATCAAATTATACAAACCAGAACTAAAAGATTTGTGGTTTAGAGAGTTAATTCTTAAAGACGAGGGTACAATGTCCTATAAT
Source organism: uncultured Bacillota bacterium (assembly GCA_900318975.1). Lineage (GTDB taxonomy): Bacteria > Bacillota_I > Bacilli_A > Izemoplasmatales > UBA1188 > UBA1188. The sequence goes on from ONMY01000259.1 coordinate 2,018, forward strand.
CACGCATATGGCGGTACTATTATCTTTGATAAAAGTAAATGGAATGATTGGTATAATAGGTGGGTTTTAAATAGCAATAATACAAAATATTATCGATATATCAAAGATATGAACGATAATTTTGTTGGTGAAGTATCCTACCATAAAGATGAAACTAG
>ONMY01000258.1 GCA_900318975.1 uncultured Bacillota bacterium
CCAACTCTTGCACAATCACTAAATTCAACCTTGAAATCGTATTCATTTTCTCCCTTTGTAATATACTGACCATTTATATATATTACAAATTCACCTTCAATCCTAACGATATTAAGAAACATTAACTGATTGAACAAAGTATCACTTAATTCAAAATCTTTATGTAGATGATAATGTGTTTTTTTCTTTATTGGGATTAAATATCCATTCAAAAGAGATCCGAATGGATACGGAACCATAATTTCATTAGAATATTTAGATGGAATAAGTGTCGATTTGTTGACTTCAAGTTTATATCTGCCATTAAGGGTTAAAAAAGGAACCCTTTGTAGTTTTGGGGTTGGATAGTCTTGAAAACAACTTTGAAAGTCAATATGTTCACCTTCATAGGAGTATGACTGACTAATCTTCGATTTCTTAAGCATATAAACTAATTATAGTTTATTTTATATAAAATGTCATTATATATTTAAAATTATATTACATTAATCTTGTGTTATGTTAACCAAAATAATATAATATAATTAGAAAAGATATGATTAAGCATCTATATATTCATCTTCCATTTTGTAAAAGAATCTGTGCATATTGTGATTTTACTAAACGTGTATCAAATTTAAAAATAATGGAAGATTACATGAAAAAATTAATAGAAGAAATTGATTTTAATAAAGACAATCTAAAATCAATTGAAACTATATATATTGGTGGTGGAACTCCATCATTTTATCCATATTTAGAATCTATATTAAAAAAAATAAAAGAAGTAGTAGATATATCAAAGGTAAAAGAATACACCATAGAATCAACACTAGAAACTGTTTTAGATTATAAGACTATCTATCATAAATACGGAATTAATAGAATCTCTATCGGAATTGAATCATTAAATAAAGATACACTTAAATATATAAATAGACCTGTATATTCAAAAGAATCTATAAAAGATTCTATATCAGAATTAATCAAAAATAATATTTCAAATATTAATTTTGATTTAATTTATTCTCTTCCATATGAAACAATAGATTCTATTAAAGATACTTTAGATTTAATAAAAGATATTAAACCAGCTCATATATCTTATTATGATTTAATAGTTGAGGATAAGACAAAACTCGCATATGATTTAAAAAATAATAGTATATCTTTATTAGATGAAGATACAAATATATTAATGAGAGATTTAATAAATGATTCATTAATAGATATGGGATATAATCACTATGAAATATCTAATTATGCACTTAATGGATTTGAATCAATTCATAATCTTTCATATTGGGATTTAGATGATTATATTGGTCTTGGATTAAATGCTCATTCACTAGTTAATAATAAAAGATATTCTAATACAGATTCATTAAAAGAATATCTTAATTCTAAAAACTTTAACGATATTAAAAATTATTATGAATTCGAGAGATGCAGTGAATATTTTTTAATGGGCCTCCGAAAGACTAAAGGTGTATCATTATCTAAATATATAAAAATATTTAATGAAGATCCTATCGTTAAATATAATCTTAAGAAACATATAGATAATCACCTTCTTGAAATAGATGGTGACTATCTAAGATTCACTAAAGAAGGTATTAATCTTGGAAATATTGTATTTGAGGAATTCGTATGAGAAGAGCGCTAAAAGAATATATGTATTATCTAAAAATAAATAAAAACTTAAGCAAAAATACAATAGATGCTTATGAAAGAGATATTCTTGGATTCATTGAATTTATTGAAAAGAATTATGATTGTAAAAAGCCAAAAGATCTTGAACCTGATTATCTAAAAAAATATATAGATAAACTGGTAAGAGACCATTTAAAAAAATCCAGTGAAAGAAGAAAACTCTCTGCAATTAATTCATTTATTAATTATCTATATAAAGAAGAGCGAATCACGAATGAACAAGTCTCTAAGGTTAAATCACCTAAGATGGAAAAGCGTCTTCCAGTAGTCTTAACAATTAGTGAGGTTAATGCACTTATTGATGCATCTAAAGGTGATAAACCACTAGACTATAGGAATTATTGTATATTAGAATTACTCTATGGTTCTGGACTTAGAATATCAGAACTAGTAAATCTAAACGTTGGTGATATTCATCTAAATAATAAACTCTTAAATGTATTTGGTAAGGGTTCAAAAGAAAGAATTGTACCACTAAATAGTGAAACCATAAAAGCTTTAAGAGATTATGTAATAACTTATAGACCACTTCTAAATCCAAAAC
>ONMY01000257.1 GCA_900318975.1 uncultured Bacillota bacterium
AATGAAGTATTAAAACTGAAATTATCTATAACATCTTCAAAAGTTCAAACAACGAGAAATATGATCGCTGGTATTTATAATGATAGCGATTCACAGATAGTATTCTATGATACTCCAGGAGTATATAGAACTCTTAATAAAATGAACGTTGAAATGATGAAGGAGACAAGAAGAAGTCTAAATAATTCAGATTTAATCCTTTATTTTATAAATTCTTACGATAGAATAAACGATACTGATTTGAAGATTATTAAATCAATTAAAGAATCTGAATCTCCATGCATTTTAGTAGTCAACAAAGCTGATTTAATTGAAGATGAAGAAGATTTTTTTGAAAGACTTGAAGGCTTTAAAAAAGAATATGATTTCAAAGAAAGAGTTGCGATTAGCGCTCTTAATGGCAGCAATGTTAAAGAATTAATAGATGATATCAAATCATATTTAGATGATGGAGAAGCTATCTATGATACTGATCTTTTCACTGATAGACCAGTAAAATTTATAGTTAGTGAATATATCCGAGAAAAAGCTATCAACTTAACTCATGAAGAAATCCCTCATTCGATTACTTGTATAATCGATGAATATAAAGAAGAAGGAAATCTTACAAGAATCTCTGCATCAATCGTTTGTGATAAAGAATCACAAAAACCAATTCTTATTGGAAAGGGTGGAAAGATGATAAAAGAGATTGGAGTAGAAGCGAGAAAGGATATCGAAAATCTTCTTATGACTAAAGTGTATTTAGAACTATTCGTAAAGGTTAGAGAAGGTTGGCGTGATAAAGATACTCTTCTTAAAAACTATGGCCTTTTGAAAGAGGAAAAAACTGATGATTAATGGGATTGTTTTACGTAAAATCGATTATAAAGAAACATCCTATATATTAAATATCTTAACCGAAGATGGTTATGAAACCCTTTTTAATAATGGTGTTAAAAAGAAAAATAGTAATAAACTCGCAATCTCTGAACCAATAACCCTTATATCTTATATAAGAAGCGAAGGAAGATATAAGACTTTAAAAGAAGGAACGGTTATAAACGAGTTTAAAAACATAAAAGAAAATATAGAGATTCTATCAATCGCATCTGTCATGACTGAATATGTAATTCTTTTAGAAGATGCAAACATTGGTGATAAAAAACTCTATAATCTTTTTAAAAATTCACTTGAAGAATTAAATCAAAAAGAAATTGATGGAGAACTTACTCTATTTAGATTTGAACTCATTCTTTTAAACTATATTGGTATTTCTCCAAGAAAAGAACATTTAATTGAAACATATAATGCGAGTGAAGAGCTAATTAACTCTCTTACAAGCATTATGAATAATGAATCTTCTATAAATAGAAGCTTACTTAGAGAATTTTTTAAAAATTATTATGAAAGAGAAGGAGGTATAGTTTTAAAATCTAAAAAACTATACTTGGATTTAGTGAGGTAACAAAATGACACTAGAAGAATTAGTAAGTTATGCGAAAAGGTACGGATTTGTATTCCCAGGAAGTGAAATATATGGTGGTCTTGCGAATGCGTGGGATTTAGGTCCACTTGGATCACTTCTTTCAGAAAATATCAAAAAAGCTTGGTTTAAAAAATTCGTTGATGAATCAAAATACAATGTTAGACTTGATTCACCAATCATCTTAAATAGTCGTGTTTGGGAAGCATCAGGGCACTTAACATCATTCAATGATCCAAAAGTTGATTGTAAATATTGCCATAATAGAGAAAGAGCGGACAAACTCGTTGAAAAAGCATCAAATGGAACTATAGATGCTGATGGAATGAAGCTTGAAGAAATCGATGAATGGATTAAATCTCATGATGTAAAATGCCCAGTTTGTGGTAAAGCTGAATGGACTCCTGCAAGAACGTTCTCACTCATGTATAAGACAAGCCAAGGTGTTGTTGAAGATTCACAGTCTACAGTTTATTTAAGACCTGAAACTTGCCAAGGTATCTATATTGATTTTAAGAATATTCAACGTGCAATGAGATTAAAACTTCCATTCGGTGTTGGACAATGTGGTAAAGCATTTAGAAATGAAATCACTCCAGGAAATTTCCTCTTTAGAGTAAGAGAATTCGAACAACTCGAAATGGAATTCTTCTGTAAACCTGGAACTGAAGAAGAATGGTTTGAATATTATAAAGCTTTTTGCGAAAACTTCCTAACATCTCTTGGAATTTCTAAAGAAAACTTAAAACTTTATGATCATCCAAAAGAAAAACTTGCATTCTATTCTAAAGGAACTACAGATATCCTCTTCAAATTCCCTTGGGGATTTGATGAACTTTGGGGAATTGCATCTAGAACTAACTATGATCTTTCTAAACATATGGAATATTCAGGTGAATCACTAGAATACTTAGATCCTGAAACAAATGAAAAATATATTCCATATGTCGTTGAACCATCAGTAGGTGTTGGAAGAATGTTCCTTGCCTTCCTCTTAAATAATTATGAAATGGAAACATTAGAAAATGGTGATACAAGAGAAGTTCTCCATATTCACCCATTCTTAGCACCATATAAAGCCGTCGTTCTTCCACTTATAAAAAAAGCTCATAGCGACAAAGCGACAGAAGTATTCAATATGCTTTCAAAAGAATTCACTGTATCATATGA
>ONMY01000276.1 GCA_900318975.1 uncultured Bacillota bacterium
AAAAAATATTGGAAAACCATCTAAAATAGCGTTAAAAAATATTGGAAAACCACTCAAAATATGATATAATTCTATTGGAAAACCTGTGGAGGTGCTATATGTTTAAAAGAAAAATTGAGGATAAACTATATAGTTATTACAACGAAAAAGATGCGAATATTATCATTATCGACGGAGCGAGACAAATAGGAAAAAGTTTTATAATTAGAGAAACAGCTTCCAAACATTTTGCAAATTATGTTGAAATCGATTTAAAAACCGATTATGAAGGTGAGGGCTTATTTTCTAATATAAAGACTACAAAAGATTTTTATCTTGTTGTTAGCGCTCTTTTTGGTGAAAAACTTAATAACATTGACGATACAATCATATTTTTAGATGAAATACAGTATTATCCAAAATTGATTACATTGTTGAAAGATTTAAAAAAAGAAGCTAAATATCGTTACATTGCTTCTGGTTCGCTCCTTGGTGTAACACTAAAACACATATTCATTCCAATGGGATCTATTGACGAAATTAAAATGTACCCAATGGATTTTGAAGAATTCTTATGGGCAAATAATGTGGGAGTTGATGTTATAGAGTATTTACGTAGTAGCTTTATTAATAAAACACAAATAAACGAATCAATACATCTAAGGATGCTTAGTTTATTTAAGGACTATTTAATATGTGGTGGATTTCCAGACGCAATTAAAGAATATGTGATAAATAAAAATGTTTTCAACGTTCGAAAAACCCAAACTCAAATATTTACATATTATAAAGATGATTGTGCTAAATATGATGAAGAACATATATTAAAAATATCTAAAGTATATGACATGTTAATATCGTATATGTCTAACAAAGTAAAAAGAATTCAATTTAAAAAAATAGAAAATATAGAAAATTCTAATCTTGAGAAATATGAAGATGAATTTGATTATTTAATTGCTGCTGGTGTTGTAAGCGCAGCAAAAGCGGTTGCTAATCCAAAGTTTCCTTTAAATGAATCTACGGCAAAGAACTTGATAAAACTTTACTATAACGATGTTGGAATCTTATCTAATCTATTATTTAAAAATAATATTAACGCTATTTTAAATAATGATTCAGATATTAATCTAGGATCATTATATGAAACTGCAGTTTCAATGGAACTTGTGGCGCATGGACACAATTTATTTTATTTCGATAGTAAAAAAGTTGGCGAAGTTGATTTCATTATTAACGATTATGATAAATTAAACATTCTTCCTATTGAAATAAAATCAGGAAAGAACCAAAACAACTATCGTGCCATTCCTAAATTAGTAGACAAGAACGGAAATTATAAGCTGTCATTAGGATATGTCTTTGGAAACAAGAACATTATTAGTACTAATGATGATATAGTAACGATGCCAATATATTTGATTATGTTTGTCTAAATGGTTATTTACATATAATTAATCATATGAAATCGATTTCATAAAAATATTTTAAAAAAAGATATTGCCAAAATAAAAATATATGGTAAACTATCATACATAAATCAGGAAAACTGATTAAAACTTAATAAAAAATAGAGGTAGCGGTGTAGAAGAGTAGTGCTTAATAGAAGGCATTCAATGACTAAGCACGAAAGGTAATCACCGCCGAACGAACGATTTAGGCATAAATAGTTCGTGGGGTTATATGAGAATATCTATAACACTCCTACATTAGTAGAGGCGCTATTAATCATCAATTCTTAATATGAATTAAAGCGTCTTCTCGAGGCGCTTTTATTTTTTGTTAAAAAGACAAAAAGGAGAAAAAGAATTATGAAGAAGACATTATTAAGTTTTATTTTAGTCATTTGTTTAGCATTTGCACTAACTGCATGTGGTGGTGCTAGATTTGATGAATCAAAGGGCGAATTCGTCATCGGTCTTGAATGCGACTACGCTCCATTCAACTGGACTGAAACTACAGATACAGCAACAAACGTTCCAATCTATGGACAAAGTGGTTTATATGCTGAAGGATATGATATCCAAATGGCAAGAAGAATCTGCCAAGATCTTGGATACACTCTAGTTGTTAAGAAGATTACATGGGAAGGTTTAATTCCAGCTCTTGAATCTGGTGATATCGACGCAATCATTGCTGGTATGAGCCCAACTGAAGAGAGAAAAGAATCAATTGACTTCACTGATCCATATTACGCAAGTGAACACGTTGTAATCGTTAAAGCTAATGGTCCATTTGCTAGTGCTACACGCTTTACTGACTTCGCATCTGCACACATTGTAGGTCAAAAAGGTACAGTATTTGCTGATCTTGCTGATCAACTTACAGAAAAAGCTGGTACAACTGCAATGACTCCTCTTGCTACAGTTCCACTAATCGTATCTGGTATTTTACTTGGTGATACTGATGTTACTATTGTTGAAAAGCCAGTTGCTCTTGGTATTTGTACAAATAACCCAGAGTTAAAGTGGATTAAGCTTACTGATGAATTCGAAGTTGATCCAACAGATGTAATCGTATCAATTGGTGTTAGAAAAGTAGACAAAACATTACAATCACAAGTAAATGCTGCACTAGCTAAAATCACAGCTCAAGATAGAGAAGACTTGATGACTCAAGCTGTTAATAATAGTCCTCAAGAATAGTATTATTTATGTTATATGCATCATATTTCGGCTGGATCGGAAGAATAGTTGAAGAATATTCCCTTCAAATCTTAAAAGGTATAGGGATTACTCTTCTCCTATCTTTAGTAGGTACAGTTGTAGGTTTTATCATCGCATGTATTTTTTCATACATTAAAACGAAAAAAGATGCCGGTGTAATATGTAGAATCTTAAGAGTATTTGTAAATGCTTATGTAACCGTCATTAGGGGAACCCCAATGATGGTTCAAGCTCTAATATTCTATTATTCATTTAAACTCATGGGCATAAATTGGGACCCTCTCACATCAGGATTATTTACAGTTTCTATAAACACTACAGCTTACCTCACAGAAGTTTTAAGAGGTGGTATAGAATCCGTCGATAATGGTCAGTATGAAGCTGCAAGAAGTGTTGGAATGGGCAGTTTTCAAACAATGCTTTTTGTAATATATCCTCAAGCAATTAAAAACTCAATGGCTGCAATCGGCAATGAGTTTATTGTAAATATTAAGGATACATCTGTATTAAACGTTATAGGTGTAATTGAAGTATACAATGCTTGCTTAATGGCTGGTAATAAATACTTCAAAGTTGTTGAAGCGATGAGTATTGCTGCAATTATCTATCTAGTACTCACACTCACATCTTCATATATTTTAAAGGCAATAGAAAAAAGAGTAGGTAGTCCTGTAAAAGAAATTACAAGTTCAAATTAGGTGACGTATGATATTAAGTATTAAAAATCTCAAAAAAGATTTTGGTGATGGCGAAGTTTTAAAAGATATAAACTTCAATGTAGAAAAAGGAGAATGTATTTGTGTTATTGGTTCATCAGGTTCTGGTAAATCAACAATGCTTAGATGTATTAACCTTCTTGAAACACCAACATCAGGAGAAATCATTTTTGATAATCAAAATATTAAAGATATGAATGTAAACGTTCTAAGAAGTAAAATTGGAATGGTTTTTCAATCATTCAATCTTTTCAATAATATGAATGTCATCAAGAACTGTATGGTAGGACAGATAAAAGTCTTAAAAAGAGCTAAAAATGAAGCAAGAGAAATCGCTTTAAAAGAACTTGAAAGAGTAGGAATGCAGGATTTTAAAGATAAAGATGTAAAAAGTCTTTCTGGTGGCCAGAAACAAAGAGTCGCTATTGCAAGAGCGCTTTCAATGAATCCTGAAATCATGCTTTTTGATGAACCAACATCTGCACTAGATCCTGAAATGGTTGGTGAAGTATTAAATGTTATCAAAGAAGTAAAAGACACAGGTATGACAATGGTAATTGTCACTCATGAGATGCAATTCGCAAGAGATGTATCTACTAGAATTGTGTTTATGAATGATGGTGTTATACTAGAAGATTCACCTACAGAAGAATTCTTCACAAATCCTAAAAACGAAAGAACTAAAGAATTCTTAAAGCGATATATAAATAGTTCAAATTAAAAAAAGTAAATATAACAAATAAAACACTTTAGCTTCTAGCTTTAGTGTTTTATTTTTATGAAACTGTCATCTTTTTTATTTATTTTTCATAAATATGATGACAAAATATCTTTTTCGTGTAAAATACTATACTAAAAATAAATATTTTTAGGAGGTTGCCTAATGGATAGAATCTATAATTTCTCCGCAGGTCCATCAATGCTTCCACTTGCAGTACTTGAAACTGCGGCAAGCGAGCTTGTAAATTACAATAACACAGGAATGTCTGTAATGGAGATGAGCCATAGAGGAAAAGAATATGATGCCATCATCAAAGAGGCAGAAGCTAATTTAAGAAAGGTAATGAATATTCCA
>ONMY01000256.1 GCA_900318975.1 uncultured Bacillota bacterium
TGAAGCTGAATCCAAACCAAGAGGTTGGAATCAACTATGGAATCCAAGTAATTGTCCAGTAATATGGGAATATATATTTGAAGAATAAAGTATAAAATGAGAGGTATTCTTATATCTCTCATTTTGTTTTCTTTAAAAATGAGTAAACTTCATATATAATAATATATGTTAGAGGTATTCATATATGGCTAAGAAAAAGAGTGAAGAAATAATCTATCTTGATAATCTTGGAAATAAAATAAATATAGGTGACTATGTTTATTGTTTTGATGGGAAATATAAATCAACTGTTCAAAAGGTGAGAAAGTTTGGTACTAGACTTACTGAATTTGGTGTTCCAAGAAGAATTGTATATTTTGAAGCTGGTGGAATATTATCTGATTATAAGACAGTATCATTAAATTCTTTAGGTTTATATGAAGAAGATATAGATTTTGATAATCTATCTAAAAAAGGGAGAGATGGTCTTGGTCATGAAATTGAAGTTGGAGATATAGTATTATATCTTCATCGTCAAGAAAATTTCTCTGAAATTGGAAGAGTAACTAAAATCTACCCAAAGACAGTAGAACTCTTTGTTGAAGAGAATTATTACCGCGATTCAACTCTTACTAAATATCATAATGAAATAATCGATCTATCTAAAGTTCATCTTGGAAACCTAATACTAAAAGAAAATAGAGATATGATGATTATCGATTTATAAAAATAATATATATGGTAATTACATTCGATAATGTTAGTTTTAAGTATATAGAGAAAAATGTGCTCGATAGAGCATCTTTTTCTATTACAGATACTGATAGAGTTGGAATAGTTGGAATTAATGGCACAGGAAAAACAACTATCTTAAAACTAATATTAGGTGAAGAGATCCCAAATAGTGGTGAAGTTATTAAATCTGGTGGAATGATAGTAAATTATCTTCCACAAGATGTAATATTCGATGAGGATATATCTATTCTAGATATAATTCTATCAGGTTCAACTAAAGAACACAAAATCGAGGAATTTGAAGCTAAATCAATCCTATCAAAATTTGGATTCTTAAGTTTTGATATCACGACTAACACTCTTTCTGGCGGAGAAAAGAAAAGAGTCGCACTCGCAAAGTGTTTAGTAACATATTCAGATTTTCTAATATTAGATGAACCTACAAACCACCTAGATTCATCTCTTATTATCTATCTTGAAAAAGTACTAATGAAATGGAAAAGAGGATTAATAATCGTTACTCATGATAGATATTTCTTAGAACGTATCTGTAATAAGATGTTAGAGCTAGATTATGGTAAAACATATCTATATGATGCAAATTATGAGAAATTCCTTGAACTCAAAGAAGAAAGACTATTAAGAGAAGAATCTTCAAAAAGAAAACTAGAAAACATCTTAAGGCGTGAAAGAGAATGGATAAGTCGTGGAGCTGAAGCTAGATCTACTAAACAAAAAGGAAGAATTAAAAGATTTGAAGAATTATCTAAGATAGAATTTCAAAAACGTGATGAATTTGAATTCAGATCTATTGATACAAGACTTGGTAAGAAACTAATAGAGATAAAGAATGGTTCTAAATCATTTGATAAATTATTATTTAAAGATTTTAATTTTATATTAAATAGATCTGATATTATTGGTGTTACCGGGAAGAATGGATCTGGAAAATCAACATTCTTTAAAATCTTAATGGGACTTGAATCACTAGATTCTGGTGAAATAGTAAGAGGCACAACTCTAAATATTGGTTATCTTCCACAAGAACTATCTAAAATAGATAGAGATATTAGAGTTATAGATTATATAGAGAATATCAAAAAAGAAATAAAGACAGTTGATGGCTTTATTTCTGCATCAGCTTTTCTTGAAAGTTTTCTTTTTGATAAAGATGAACAGTTTTCAAAGATTAAGATGATTTCTGGTGGAGAAAAAAGAAGACTTCAATTAATTTCTGTATTAATTAAAAACCCTAATATATTAATACTAGATGAACCAACAAATGATTTAGATATCTATACTTTAGAATTACTAGAAAACTATATCTTAAATTTTAAAGGTCCTGTACTAGTTGTTAGTCATGATAGATACTTCTTAGATAAAATCTGTAATAAATTATTAATATTTAAGAATAATAAGATTACAGAATCAAATATGATATATTCTGAGTATCTTGAAACGTATGGCATTGATGATGATATTATTAAAAAAGAATCATCATACGAAAAACCAAAAAATAAGCTTCCAGTATCTATTAGAAATGAAATAAGAAAACTAGAAGAAGAAATGCCAAAACTAGAAGAAGATATAAAGAATATAAAAGAAAAACTATCATATGAGACAATAGATTATAAGAAAATAATGGAATATACTGATGAACTTAATAATCTAGAAAGATTTCTTGATGATAAAACAAATAGATATCTAGAACTTCTTGAAATAAAAGATGAATATAAATAGAGGAAATGTTCAAACATTTCCTCTATATTTTTCTATTCTTTATTTCTATTTATTTTTGCCTCAAACTTCTTTCTATCAGGAGTACTAAGTATCCTCTTTCTCATCCTATAAGTAGATGGAGTAATTTCTAATAGTTCATCTTGATTGATATAATCAAGACATTGTTCAAGTGTCATTCTTCTTGGAGCTTTTAGGACAACTGTTTGATCCTTTGATGTGCTTCTCTGGTTAGTTTTTTCTCTTTCTTTTGTGACAGATACTTCAAGATCATTAGTATATCTATTTTCTCCAACTATCATTCCTTCATATACTAAAGTGCCAGGAGATATAAACATAGTTCCTCTTTCTTCAGTATGTTCTAGTGCATACGTTGTGGCACTTCCAGTTTCAGTTGCGATTAAAACACCTATCTTTCTTTCGCCAACATTTAAATCTATTACTGGTCTATATTCTTTATATGTATGATTTATTATTCCATAACCATGAGTTTGTGTTAAGAATGTATTAATAAATCCGAGGAGTCCTCTTGATGGAATTACATATTCGATTCTAACTTGGTTTTCATGATAAGTCATTCTAACTAGTTCTGCGCCACGGTTACTCATAAGATCTATTACTGATCCAAGGTAGGTTTCAGGGACATCTATTTGTACATCTTCAAATGGTTCCATTTTAA
>ONMY01000255.1 GCA_900318975.1 uncultured Bacillota bacterium
AATGTTAGTATTAGACTCAATTCAGTTTTAATTTTTTTATCTAATATTTTATTTTAGTGTTAAAATAAAAAAGTAATATATTAGAAAGGAATTATAAAAATGTCAGACGTTAGACCAGAATCATTAAAAAGAATTGAAACAAGTGAACAAGCTAAAGCTTATATTGAAAATGAAATAAAGAATATAAGAGCACAAGTTGGCGATAAAAAAGTGCTCCTCGCTTTATCAGGTGGCGTTGATTCAAGTGTATGTGCCGCTCTTTTAATTAAAGCAATTGGTAAAAACCTAGTATGTGTGCATGTTAATCATGGTCTTTTAAGAAAGGGTGAGCCGGAACAGGTTATTAAAGTATTTAAAGAAGAACTTGGTGCAACTTTAATATATGTTGATGCAGTTGATAGATTCCTAGATGCACTTAAAGGAATAGATGATCCTGAAACTAAACGTAAGACAATCGGTAAAATATTTATAGATGTATTCAAAGAAGAAGCTTTAAAACTTGATGATATATCATTCCTTGGCCAAGGAACAATCTATCCTGATATCCTTGAAAGTAAAGGCGTTAAAGCTCATCATAATGTTGGTGGTCTTCCAGAAGTTCTCGGTTTTGATTTAGTTGAACCAGTTAAATTCTTATATAAAGATGAAGTAAGAATGGTAGGAAAAGAGTTAGGTCTTCCAGATTCAATGGTATACCGTCAACCATTCCCAGGACCAGGACTTGGCGTTAGATGTCTTGGTGCAATCACAAGAGATAGACTTGAAGCATTAAGAGAATCTGATGCAATATTAAGAGAAGAATTTAATAAATCTGGTCTATCAAATAAAGTATGGCAATATTTCACAATCGTTCCTGATATGAAATCAACAGGAATAGTGAATAACAAAAGAACATTTGAGTGGCCTGTAATAATTCGTGCTATAAACACAAAAGATGCAGTAACTGCAACTGTTGAAGAAATCCCTTATGAAATTCTATTTAAGATTAGAGATAGAATAATAAATGAAGTAAAGGGTGTAAATAGAGTATTATACGATATCAGCAATAAACCAGTTGCGACTATCGAATGGGAATAATAAATAAAAATGACGAAATTTAATTTCGTCTTTTTTATTAAAATGTTTATTTTATTATCATAAATTCCTTAAATAATCATATTTAAGCAAATAATTTCAAAATCACTTAATTTTGTTTAAATATTTAAATAAGTGTTGTATGATTTATGTATAAATGAATAAGAAAAAACTAATTATATCCTTAATTTTAAAAATAGTATGTATTGTTTCAGCAATCACTGGAACTCTTTTAGCATTCTATTGGCCAGAAGGATATATGGTTAAGTGGAGAACATTCCTATATTTTACTGAAGATTCTAATATGCTTATGACTATAGTTATGTATATTGGGATAATTAGAATTATTAAGGATTTGAAGGGACTAGATAAAAGAATATCTGATGATACATTTTATTGCTTTAAACATATGTTTACTGTGATGATGTTCTTCACAATGTTAACGTTCTATGGAATGAGTATAATAGGACTCTTTACTGAATCTGAAACAGATAGAGCTGGAATCATCCATCTAATGAGCATTCCATCAAACTGGACAGTCCATCTCTTAGCTCCAATAACATCTATAATTGATTATCTATTCTTTGATGCAAGAGTGAAAAAGGAAAATAGAAGAATTATCAATTTCCTATCATTAATATTTCCACTTTGTTACTGCATAGGAACAATAATGTTATCCTATGCAGGTGTAAGGTTTTCTCATGAACTAGCAATTGTTCCATATTTCTTCTTAGATTATGAACAGTATGGATATCTTGCAATTCAAAATGGCAAGATAGGAATTATCTATATGTGGGTAGTTCTTGCATTAATTATATATTTCTCGAATTATCTATTCTACTATCTTCAGGGATTAATCCAAAAAAAGTTTGATAATATTTTTTCCGACTAGAATATAGTTGTAGTCACGATTTGTCGTAATTTTTATTATGTAGATTACGAGGAAATAATTAAAAGGTACTGTAAAAAATGTCAGTACCTTTTTTCATATAAAGTGTGATCAGTAGCCTTATTTTTTATGCATATACTGTATCTTCGTTTTTAATATCAACTCTTGGTGTTCCAAGTGGAAGCATGACAGGAATTAATCCTGGTTGAGTTGTAAGAAGTGATATTTGTGATCTTGCAAATGGATAAAGTGTATTTACCATTATTTGTGGGAATAGTGGATTCATATCGGTATTATCAAGGACTCTAAATACACCAACGCTTTTCATTTCCATATCAATTCTCATATCATCAGAAGATATTAGAGTGGTCATAGTGAGCCTTAAATTCTTTTTATCATTTGATTTTGCGATTTCAAATTTATGTTTGATATCGAGTTTGATATTTCCACTTGTTCCTCTTACTTGATTAAATCTAATAGATTGAAAATAGATATCAAGTAGTCTTATCTCATCCTTTGTCATTTCTTTTTCAGTATTTACATTATTATTGTCCATAAAAATTACCTCGTATTTATTCTATCATTATTATAATTCTTTTCGTTTAAATATTCAATTTTTAAAAAATAATTGAATTATTTAATTTCAAACATTTTTATTGACTTTAAAATTATTTAAATATAGAATTGAAATAGCGTCAAATAATTATATTATTCTAAAGAATAATTATAAATAAAAGCTTTAAGTCTAAATAGAAGAGGCTAAATATATGAAAAAATTATTATCTCTATTTAAATATGCTGGTAAATATTGGATCTTCGCAGTGCTCTGTCCTATTTTTATGATGGGAGAGGCAATTTTAGAGCTTCAAATTCCAGATCAAATCGGTAATGTAGTCGATTATCTACAGTATAGTGATACACTCGATTTAATGGAGATATTAAGATACGGATTAATATTACTTGGATTCTCTTTTGCGAGCCTTGCAAGTGGTATGGTTGGTGGAATCTTTGCCGCAATCGCATCTAGTGGCTTTGCGAAGAATTTAAAAACTGATTTATTCAATAAGATTCAAGCATTTTCATTCGCAAATATCGATAAATATTCATCATCAAGCTTAATCACTAGAATGACCACTGATACAAACTGGGTACAGATGTCATTTGCGATGAGTATTAGAATGCTCTTTAGATCTCCTGCCCTCTTCGTTTATGCAATTATTAAAGCGAGCAGAATCTCTACTGACCTATCATTTATTTTCTTTATTACGATTCCATTTATCACTATTGGACTCATTATTATCTTTATAATTGCTCATCCACATTTTGAAAGAGGAATTAAGAAGATTGATAAATTAAATGAAGTTGTAGAAGAAAACGTTCGTGGTATTCGAGTTGTAAAATCGTTTACTAAAGAAGAAGATGAAATATTAAAATTTGAAAAAGTTAATGATGAACTCTATAAAGAATTTAAACTCGCTCATAAAGTAGTTAATTTAAATGAACCAGTAATGATGATTTCAATGTATACTGCACTCTTACTCCTTGCAGTAATAGGTTCACAGATGACCGGTACAGGAAGCTTAACTTCTGGTCAACTATATGAACTAATTACTTATTCATTCCAGATTCTAATAAGCTTAATGTTTATGTCAATGATCTTCTCGATGTTTATAATAAGTAAGCCATCGAGAGATAGGGTATATGAAGTACTCCATGAAGTCCCAACAATCAAAAACCCAGATAATCCTATTTATGATGTTAAAGATGGTAGTGTTGAATTTAAGAATGCATATTTCAAATATAATGAAACAAGTGAAAAATATGTATTAAAAAATATTAATCTTAAGATTAATTCTGGTGAAACAGTTGGTATCCTTGGTACAACTGGTTCATCTAAGACAACCCTAATTTCCGTAATCGCAAGATTATATGATTTAACTGATGGTGAAGTTATGGTTGGTGGCATTAATGTTAAAAATTATGATTTAGTTGCATTAAGAGACGCTGTATCAGTAGTTTTACAAAAGAATGTACTCTTTAGTGGAACTATACTAGATAACCTTAGATGGGGAAATAAAGACGCTACAGATGAAGAATGCATTGAAGCAGCTAAAATTGCTCAAGCTGACACGTTTATTAAA
>ONMY01000254.1 GCA_900318975.1 uncultured Bacillota bacterium
ATCCGTCAATAAGGGCGAGTGGGATTACTCTAAAACCATTGAGGATAGAATTAAATATCATCGCAAATGGATATCTTTATGTAGAGGAGTCCTTAAGGACAATGGAACAATAATGATTTCATCTACTCTTCATTCTGTTTATGCGATAGGTGTGGCTCTCGAACTAGAAGGCTATTCCATTATTAACAATATAATCTGGAGAAAGACAAATCCTGCTCCAAACCTAGCATGTCGTTGTTTTACTCATTCAACCGAAACAGTTATATGGGCCAGGAAACAGCTAACTCTAAAGAAGAAGGGCAAGCATTATTTCAACTATGAAGCCATGAAAGAAGAAAATGGTGGTAAACAAATGAAAGATGTATGGGAGTTTGAAGAGCCTGAAATACTAGACATTTCGACCGCTCCAAAGAGCGAAAAGAAATATGGTAAGCATCCAACACAAAAACCTGTTAAACTATTAGAAAGACTAATTACTGCTGCTTCTAAAGAAAATGACCTAATCCTAGATCCTTTTAATGGTTCTGGAACAACGGGAATAGTTGCAGCTCAATTAGGAAGAAAATACATAGGGATTGAAATAGATAAAGATTATTTGGAACTAACCAAAAAGCGTTACTTAGGAGGTAAGGGCGATGGCAAATAGAGATTTCAACCAATGGCTATCCACTATGAAAGATAGCATTGCTACATGGACTTACTATACAGATTTTGAAAAGGTCTATGAAAATGTTCAAAAGGTCAAAGTTGAATTAAATATTTTGAATTCGCTTATTGGCTCCAAAAATATCGAAGAAGAATTCAAATCTATCGTTAAGCAATATCCTAATGTTTTGGTCGTTGTTCCGATTTTATTAGCAAAACGTGAAGCTGAAATTAAAGTGCAAGACGCCGACGGAAGTTATGTCTTTAACTTTGTTAAGATGAACTATACAGTTGACCAATATACTCTCTTTATGAGAAATAGCGGTCTCTTTGATTTGCTCCAAAACCATATTATCAATAACCTAGTTGATTATGTTTTAGGCATTGAAGTTGGAATGGACACTAATGGAAGAAAGAATAGAACTGGTCATGTCATGGAAGACCTAGTTGAATCCTATCTCATCAAGGCTGGTTTAGTTAAAGGTAAGACATACTTCAAAGAAATGTATGCTTCTGAAGTTGAGAAGAGATTCCATTTAGACTTATCTAGGCTAAGTAATGATGGTAAAGCTGAAAAGAGATTTGATTTTGTTTTTGTCGGAGCATTAGGAACTGTATTTGCCTGTGAATGTAATTTCTATAGTGGTGGGGGCTCTAAGCTTAATGAAACAGCCAGAAGTTATAAAACCTTAACCGAAGAATCTAAAGATATTACTGGTTTCCAATTTGTCTGGTTTACAGATGGCATTGGTTGGAATTCCGCTAAACACAATTTAGAAGAAACATTTGATGTTCTTGACAATTTGTATAATTTGAAAGACTTGGAAGACGGAGCAATCAATAAATTGATTGATAGTGCTGAATATTTAAAACATTTAATTGGTAAGTAAACAAATGAGCATTGAAGAGCTTTGGGTTGGTACAAGAGTTAGGCACAATAAGTTTGGTTTAGGAACTGTTGTTTTCGTTGATAAAGAAGGCGGTACAGCAACAGTTGACTTTGATTTACCTTTTGAAAATAAGCGCAGAAGGATAATGATTGCATCGGTCCTTATAAAAGTTGAAGAAAAACCAAAACCAGTTTCAAAACCAAAAGACAATGATTCTCAGATTAAAGTAGGCTGTCGAGTTGAACACAAGACCTTTGGTATGGGTACTATTGTTGCACTGGATGATGGACACGACTATGTCGAAGTAGATTTTGATAATCCTACCGACGGCAAGAAACGAAGACCTATTATGTTGTCTTTCTTGAAAGTATATATTCCTAAAAAACCTGAAAACCAATCACAAAGCAATGAATTTGTTAAAGGTGACATTGTTTACAATGAGCAATTTGGCGAAGGTATTATTGTTGATAGAAGAGGCTTTTTTAAGAGTCTGGTAAAATTCAAAAATACTGGTCGTGAAGAGACTATTTTAAACATGCATTTAACCAAAGTAATCGAAGATATTATTGGCGAAGACGAAATATCTGACGAAGAAATAAATAGTGCTTTTAAAATAATCCCTTCAAATTACTCGGATCAAACTTGCTATTCAACAAACGCTAAGAGACTAATGACATTCCTGAGAAAGAAATATACCGGTGATGGTATTGCTACAATTAAGGCTTATCCTGAAGGCGATGGAGAAATCGGTGTACTGATTGTACCAGATAAGGGAATTGTGGTTTTTAAGATGATGAATCAAGAACTCACTGCTGACATGTTGGCGTCAACAATGTTTGAACCACTGTCAAATAATCAATATTCTTCTTTGAAGAATCATTATACTAAAAATTTCTTAATGTCTAAAAATTTGTGTGTTTTTATAAATGATTCCTACAAGATTCTAAAATATCCAACACGCTTTGTGCTTGTGTATCAAAATGTTGACGTTTCAAAGATGACAAGTGAAGAAAAGAATAAAATTAGAATTTCTAATAAAAATATTTTGTTCAAAAACTTTTCTAGTCATATTTATGGAAATGAATTGTTTTCTAATTTTGAGGAATATGATAAAGCATCATTTACTTCGATTGGTTCAAAAATGTATGGCTCGATTATAGAAAGGGTTGTTCCTGAAAACGCAACTTTGATTGACATTGTTCCAAAAGAAGATGTTGTCGTTAAAGCAAAAGAAAATAATCCAAAATTTGCTCCAATTACTGGTGACGAGCGTGAGTTTAGTGCACTTTGCTTGGATGATTCTCAAATTAGAATGATTAACGATACTAAACCGGGACATTATTTAACGTTAGCAAATCCAGGTACTGGAAAAAGTGTATTGCTTGTCTCAAAGGCCTATAGAATTCAATCGATTAAAAACAATAATAATGTCCTTATAACTTGTTATAACAAGAATCTTGCAGAACACCATCTAACTTTTGCTCAAGTTAGTGGAATGAAGACACCATATTTGCACATTCAAACATTTCACAAACTAGTTCGCGACCTTCTTCTTAAAAAAGATCCTACCTTTGTTAGAAGTTTAAATATTGAAGACAATGAAAATGATTTTGACAGAATGATTGATAGATTTGAGCATTTTGTAGATTCTGGAATAATACAAACCAATTTCAATGCAATTTTCATTGATGAGATTCAATTGTTTGACCCAAAATGGATTGATATTTGTTATAAATTGTTAGACAAGAGCAACGGAAAAGACTTCTTCTTTGAAATGTTTGGAGACATAAATCAAGATGTTAAGAGTCTGCGTTCTAAAGGCAAAGCATCATGGCAAAATACAAAAATTGTTCCATCCCTTCAAGGACGTGTTAAGAAGCTGGAAAAGAACTATCGAAACACTGACCTAATAGCTAAATATCTGACAACAATGATACAAGACTTTAATAAGTATTTAACAAGAATTGGCGTTCCTGTTGATCCAGAAAGTTCTTGCTTAACATCTGAAACATCTAAAAGAGGAAGCTTGCGAACTAAGATACTTATTTCATCAAACGACAAGTTTACGAAAGTAAAACAGCTTGTAAAAGAGTTACATAAAAAAATGAATGCTGAGTATAGTGAAATTGCGGTAATCTACCCAGCGACTAAGTTTAGTAGATGGTATGCACCTATCACACTTGTCGAAAATGAATTTGATAAAGCGGATATTCCTTTTAGCTTTATTCATGGTGATGCGAATGAAGGCAGAGAAAAACGTTACCCTCTTTTCGATTGTGATGGTGTAATTATGTCTACGATTGATTCTTGCTTAGGTCTTGACTTTAAATATGTTATCCTCTGTGGAATGCATTTTTGGGACTATATACACGATGGACAAGATAACAAGGTTAGAAAATTAACGAACGATTTAATTTCAAGTAATCAAACAGCAAGATTTTACATAAATGAAATCGGTAAGAAAATTTACTCAGCTTGCTCTAGAGCAAGAGAAGGTCTTTATATTATTGACGATTTAGATAAAGAATCGCCTATCAAAAAGATTATTAGGCCAATTAGCGGAAGGAGATATTTCGATGAAAATTAATAAGCAAAATTGCACAATTGTTGCTGAGTCTTTAAAAGATGAATTAATTCGAGACATTACTGGAAGCAATGAAGAATGGCTTTTTGGAAAAGCTCCTTCTGAACACGTTATGATTGGTATGATTGATGGTGCACAACAAGAAGCATCTATTCTTAAGGGTGAAGAAGTAGACGATAAAAAATTTAAAACTATTCCAGCTATTGGCTTGAGATTTAGAGTTCCTAAAGAAACAACAAAAGTACAGTTGATACTTAAAGGAAAATTATTCTTTAGAATAAGACCTACGTATGAGCAACAACTCAAATATTTGATTTCCCAATTGAACGGAAAAGAGAATTCAACAATCAAAACCAAAGAAGATATTTTGAATTTTATTGAAGAGTATAAAAAGAACAACGAAGGTGTTGAGCCTAAAGAATACATTGTTCAAGTGAACAAGAGCATCTCATTGCATGAATTTGGTTATTTTACTATTGATATTAATGATGCAGAGAATTGTTCAAAAATATTGAATGAACAAATATCAAAAAAAATAAACGATACAATCGATTCAATCAGAACTACCTCAGTTGGCTATAAAAAGTTACAACTTCCAATTTCGGAATTGTTAGATGAATCAAGATTTGATGGCAAGCTAGATTCTTATCAATCAATGGCTGTACCTAACTGGAACATTCAATTATATATTTCTGTCGATAGTTATGAAAAATATCACGAAGTACTTGTACAACTAGTTAATTTTACTGACAAGATAGCAAAAAGTGGCTCATATGAAACTGCTATTTTTAATGGTGGAATAGAAATCAAATCTGAAGAAGGTTTTATACCTTTCCAATTTAATGCAACTAAACATTATTACATTGATAAACCTATGCTTCCTGCTGTAGGCAACAATTGTACAATCAATGTAATTGATGAGCACACTATTGAAACAGAAAATATTCCTATTTACCGTCAAAACCGTGTTTTAACAATTGATAAATATAGTTCTTACATGGAGTTCAATAAGCTCGTTGAAAATCCTGTTGATAATTTGACTTTTGTCTATAAAGAAATGCTTAAAAAGTTAGAAAGCTATAGACTAGACGTTTCAATTGCTAAAAAACATGAGACTGAAGAATATGTGAATTGCTTTGAAAAAGAAGTGAATGATTTTGAGTTTGAAATAAATAGATTTAAATACGGAATAGATCTCATCCAAAACAAGACCGATGTTAGAAAGGCGTTTGAATTAATGAATAGGACTTTTGGACTGAACAAAAACTATTCAGGTTGGAGAATGTTCCAAATAGTTTTTATTGTTTCTGAATTGGCCGATATTATTAATTGCGAATATAAAGGTACGCCTGGATTCCATTGTAACGATATCAACAATGTTGATTTAATTTATTTCCCAACAGGTGGTGGTAAAACTGAAACATTTTTAGGATGTGTCATTTTCGCGGCCTTTTTTGACAGAATTAGAGGAAAAGAGAACGGTGTAACTGCAATAATAAAATATCCTCTAAGATTACTTGCTGCACAACAATTAGATAGAATTCTTTTATTAACAATCAATGCAAATAAGATTAAAAAAGAGCATCACATACCTGGCGATGACTTTTCTGTTGGCTTTTTCACAGGTTCCAAAAACACCCCTAACAGAATTGATGACAAGAAAAGGGATGAAATTGATATCTCGGCTCAGAAGACAAAGAATGACAACTATAGGCAAATTGACATTTGTCCAATCTGCAAGCAAGAAATGAATGTTGTTTTTGACAAGGATAAGTGGGTGTTAAAACACGTTTGTAGTAATCCATATTGTTCGTTTGAGCCACCAATCTATATTGTTGATGATGAAATCTATCGTTACACTCCGACATTTGTCATTTCGACAATTGATAAAATGGCTAATATTGGAACATCGCTTGGCTTTAAGTCATTGCTCGGTCAATCTACAACAAGATGCGCCAAACATGGATTTTTATCTTATGCTAGTGGTTGCAGTGTTCCGGGATGCAATTGCCAAATTGAAAAAGATGTTGAAAGAAAAGACCCAATACCTACTTTGTTTATTCAAGATGAAATGCATCTTGTTAATGAGAGTTTAGGTACTTTTGATTCGCATTATGAATCTTTGATTCAATATTTTTGTGAAAACCTAGTCCCAAAGAACCAAAGAAAGACAATTAAGTTCATTGGAGCAACAGCAACAATCTCTGACTATGAAAAACATATTAAGGGCTTATACAACAAGGATGCAAAAAAATTCCCATCCTCAGTAAAAAAAGAGAACTTTTATTCGATTATTGATAAGAATGAGGTTAGTCGAATAATCATTGGAGCAGCTTTGTATGGCGGCTCAATTACCGATAGCGTTCAAAAAATTACCACATTAATGAGGATTATCGTCTCTCAATGGATTAATGATTGCGATAACAGGGTTATTGAATTAAAGAAAAAAGGTTTTGATGGTACATCAGAGGATCTTAGAAATATCCTGAACTATTATTTAATTGCAATTATTTATAATAATTCTAAAAATGACGCTGGAGAAATATATACAGCGCTAGAGAATATCGGAAACAATACTCTTTTGGCAAACAATCTTCCAAAATTTGACATAGCAGAAATTACTGGTGATGTTGAGTTTAAAACCATCAAGAGTGTTATGCATGATGTGGAAGCTTGTGACGATAAATATCAAACTAAAAATGTGATTATTGCAACATCAGCCATTTCACATGGTGTTGATGAAGATTGCTTCAACCAGATTTATTTCTTTGGTATGCCAAACCAAACATCTGAATATATTCAAGCCTATTCTAGAGCTGGAAGAAAATTTACTGGAATCGTATTTGATATATTTAGAATTGTTCGCGATAGAGATAAATCCTATTTAAAGAACTTTTACAATTTCCATGAATACAAAGATTTATTAATAAACCCAGTTCCTATTAATAGATATGCCAAGAATGCTGTCTATAGTACTATTCCTGGAGTTGTAGCAGCCCTCCTATATCATTGCTACGTAATGAAGAGAAGAGCTATTGATGTTACCAAAGTAATTAACAATGGCCAATTAACTCTTGATAAGTTGCTAGATGACGTTTTAAACATTTATGAATGCGATAGTCAAGATTCTAAACTCTATAAGAAAATAATCACTGTTGAAGTAACAAAGATTTTTAATGCTTTCAAAGATAATACAAATTCTGAAATCTTGATTGCTGATTTAATTAAAAATTCGACAACTCGTCATAAGGGTCCAATGACCAATCTAAGAGATGTGGATGTGCCTTTAGAAGTGGCCATGAAAGGTAATTAATTTATGAAGATAAATAAGAATCAAGCTTTATATAAAGCACTTCCTGGAAGTTGGATAACCTATAGCGACTCTCAAGGTTCAGATTACAAGTACGCATGTCAGGTTATCAGCTGGAATCATACAAAAGTCAATGGCATCAATGAAGAGATGCTTAAAAATGACATTACAAGAAGAATCAAATCTTTTGTTGCTGCTGGAGGGGAAGCTGATGATAACCTCTCGCCAGAATCAATTGAATCATTTGCCTTTGTTGAACCATCTTTAATTGAAGACATTCCAGATATCGTTTGCAAAATCAATCCAAACACATTCTACTGTGAAAAATGTGGTAAAGTTCATTATTTGCCAAATGCAACATCATCCCCAAAATGCCCTAAATGCAATATCAAAATGAAACAGCTTGGCATGGTTTATGGCTGTGAGTGTGGATATGCCGAAGGCGTTAAACCACCAACTAAAGAAGAACTCTTTTATCATTCTAAGGATAAAGACAGTCAATTTAAATTCTATACATTAAAAGGCGCTAAGCGTGAGATGGAATTGATGTGTCCTGTTTGTAAAAAGAAGCTTTTTCCAAGCAACGCAACTGACCATAGATTATTCAGTTCACAAAGCGGTAGTCTTGTTAACTTATTTAATGAAAAATATTCTCAAGCCTTGTCCACATATAAAACAGACGCTGAATTATTAATGCTTGCGAAATGGTATGGCATTATAACAAACGAAGAATTTCATTCAATTTTAGACAACCCTAAAACATTCTTCGAACCAAAAACAAAAGATGTTAATGATCCTGAAGTTCTTATGATGGCCAAAGCCTTTGGCTTTAGTCCTGAGGAAGTTATAGAAAGATTAAGTGCCAATGAAGGTGATGTTCTAAGCATCGGAAAGATTAAACGTGAAATTGATAATAACATTCCTATGTCCAAGCTTGGTGAAAAATTAAAAATTATCACCTCTGATTTGATCGAATATGACACATTGAAATATGCAAAAAGTGTAATTTCCTTAGATTCTGCTATCGCTAAAGGAAAAGCTGTAGGAACAATTATTGATGATAATGATGTTTATGAACTCCTCAATAAAATGTCCATTTCAAATATTCAGGTTTCTGAAGCGGTTCAAATAGTGAATTATGCATATGGCTTTACAAGAATGAGAAGTTGCCCAGATGCAGAGAATATGTCAAGACCATTAAAGATAAAAGGATTTGGTGGAAAGGCATATACGACCATTCTTGAAACAGAAGGCATTTTAGTCGAGTTCGACATGCTTAAGATATTTAAATGGCTTGTTGACAATGGTTTAGTATCTAAAGAAATCGAATTGACTAATAAAGAAGAAGCTAAGATATGGTTCTTGGAAAACGTAAATCTCGAATCAATTACTCATTTTTCGACTATTTCTGGGCAAGGAGATAACAGAATCACTAAGGCTTTATATTCTTTATTACACACAATTTCACACATGATGATAATCAGTGCTGGAAAACATTCTGGATTAAGCAGGGATTCTATTTCAGAACTAATCTTCCCTGAAACATGTTCTATCTTTATTTATCCAACCACTAGTGAGGGCGTAACTTTAGGTTCTATCTCCGGAATGTTTGAAACCGAACTTCTTATATTCTTAGAAGACGCTCTTAAAGATAATGAAGTTTGTACATTTGACCCTGTATGTTCAACAAACCAAAATGGTGCATGTGTTGCATGTACTTATTTGAGCGAAGTAAATTGCACTCACTTTAACAAGGATTTAAGTCGTTCATATTTATATGGCGGAACAATCAAAATAAATGACGATGAGATTAAAATCAAGAAAGGATTCTGGAAATAATTATGGCTATCATGTATCCAAAGAATATTGAACTATATAACGCTACTTCTTCAGAGAAGAAAGTTTTTAAAGCGCTTCAAAAACAATTACCAGATTCCTATACAGTTTTTTATTCAGTCCAATGGGTTGATGAAATAAACGGAATAAAGAAAGAATCTGAATGCGACTTTTTAATTTTTAGTGAGCAAGATGGTTTCTTAACTTGTGAAGTCAAGGGTGGTAGAGGTCTAAGGTTTGATAATGGAAGGTTTATTCTTGAGGAAGCTGATGGTGATAGAGAATTAAAGCGTTCTCCTATGGAACAATCAGAGGAAAGTTCTAGATACTTTTTTAAACTATATGGTCAAGAATACAATGATAGTTTTAATGGTGTTTATGGCTCCATTTCTATATTCCCGTTTTATCCAGTTGAGGATGCTGTTTTATTAGACCATAGGCCTAAGGATATTGTTCTAGATATCAATGATATGAACAATCTTGAGAAAAGGATTAAAAAAGCTTTCTTGTTCTACAAGACAAAAAGAAATTATGGTTCATTAACAAAAAATCAGCGTCTAAATTTTAAAAACATGATTAATAAAAAGATAGCCGCTAAGGCTTCCGCTGGTTCTATTATTGAAGCAAAAGAATATGAATTGGATATTGTTAATAGAGTTCAAGATAACTTGGTGTATTTTTTAAACAACTATAAACGTACCTTTATATCTGGTGGTGCAGGAACAGGCAAAACATGGATTGCTTATAAGTTTGCAAAAAGAGCATCTCTTGAAGGCAAAAATGTTTTAGTGACAATGCACAGCGAACACTTGGCTTTGTTATTCAAAAACCTATTTAAAGGGTACGAAAATGTTACATCAATGTGTTTCTCTGATTTAGTGACATATGATGGGTTAGACAATAATGCTCAATCTGATGCATTAATGGAGAAATATGACTCAGTATCTTTTAAAAAATATGATGTGGTGGTTGTTGATGAAGCACAAGATTTTGACCAATATCAAGCAATGATAATTAGCATGCACTTGAAAGGTTCTGATTCAGAAATGAGAGTTTTCTATGATATGACTCAGAATATTTTTGATAAAGACTTTAAAAACGGATTTGATATTAGTGTTCCTCCATTTACATTAAGAGAAAATTTGAGAAACACATCCAGTATTTATGAGTGGGCTACAGCCGAGACCAATTTAGGAAAAGAAGTTATTACTAATCAGATTATTGGTCCATCACCTATTTCATATACCTTTAAAAAGGAATATGACTTAAAAAAATACATTGAAACTGAGATCATCAATTTGGTTGATAAGGAGAATGTGTCGTTGAAATCCATTGTCTTATTACTGGATCATGACAACTTTGATAAATATTTGAATCAACCATTAGGACGCTGGCTTTGTTCTTTAGATAGTGGAGAAGGCAAAATAAAAATATCTCTTGTTGAAGAGTTCAAAGGATTAGAATCTAATGTTGTTTTCTACATTCATAATTCGGATACTCCTGAGAATTACAACTATGTCGCTTTTACAAGAGCCAAATATTATTTATATGATTTATCTTTGAAGTTGAATTAATATGACCGATGATTTGCTGTTAAAAGTTAGAGAAGCGATAAAAGAACCTATTGTTGGCAATTATCTTTTTTCGCCTGAAGAATTAGAAGAAATATACTCTCAAGCTGAAATATTGCTTCAGTCTTTTGGTTGCAAAAAAGAAGACGATTATGCCATTGTTTTTGTTGCGCTTGTCAATATGACAAAAGAATGGAAATCGGAAGAGGATACATTTCTTGACTTTATTTATAGAAAGTTTTCTTCCAACTATGGTCTTTATCAAAATATCTATTCAAATCTTAGGACTACAATCATCTCATTATTTGAATCCAAAAAGATTTATATGATTGAATGGGGAAAAAGATTTTATGCCACTCTTTGTAGCCACGCTCTTGCTCCTATAAGTTCTACAGAATCGTTTTTTGATATGTGCTGGGAAATATATTGTGATGACCTTGACCAGCAATATGAAAAAACAGACTCTGTTTATGGATTGATTGTTGAGAGTTTGAAAAACAAGTTTAAATTCATCAAAAGTTTAGATGATGATATTAAAATTGGAAGCCACGCTTATTCAATGCGTGTTGGTATGAAAGGACTTGCTATTCATGCTCCGAGCGTCCTTGAATTATTAATTAATGAAACTATTGGATGTATTCATTCCTTATTTAATAATCAGCCAATAAAAAACGACAAATACTTCAAGCTTCTTTTGAATGACTGGTGGAAAAGAAAACAACTTACCTTTGGTACAATAACAAGAACTAGGAATCCAAGAGTAGAAAAAATAGCTACCAATTATTCTCAAATCAGAGCCAGATATATTCTTATAGATGGTAGTGTTCAAATTTTAATTCCTTCAATTAGGCTTTTGGACAACTTTGATGTTAGACCATATTTAGAGATTTCTCTTGATGGAGAATTGATCCACAAGGAAGAAATGTACATGCGTGGCTCAGGAATAATCATGTCTACCATGCAACGTGAATATCCCCTCGATGGTTTAGATATTCAAAACGGCGTTTTACGCATCGTTATTTCACATTCTGGTAAAGTTATCTATGATTCTAAAGAATCGCTTATTAGAGACTTTATTTTATTCAAAAATGGTAAAGAGATAACATCATATGAATGTATCCCAGGACAATATGAGATTTATTCCACAAATTTAGATGTTCTTTTGCGTTCTCCAATAGGAATGCAAAAAGTTGGGCCGAATATATATTCTTTTGAAACTATTGATGGAGAAATACTCCAAAGTCCAAAAAAAACAATTTTCTTTTTTAGCGAACAAACAAATAGAAATTTATATTTCTTTGTGCGAAAGAAAAACAATGTTATCTATAAGAAAGATGACACGGAATACCAAGTAATAGATGGAGAACTCTGCATTGATGTCTTCAACTCCATGGAGATTAATAATTACGGCATTAAATATGAGGACGCTTCTTTTAGATTATCCGATTTTCCTCACGAGAGTAGCGATAGTAAAACTAGATATGAAATCACTAGTTTGTTGAATGTTGGAGAGCCTCAGAAAATTGTTGTTTTCAAATATAGCGATAATTCAATTATTGCGTGCATTAATATAATTAAGTTCAAGAATATCTCCATTACATTTGATAAGCCTTATTACTATGGTGATGGTGATACAGGAATAGTAACTTTCAAAACAGATAAGTATTTTGGTGAAGAAGCCTTTGATGTTTCTTCTGAAACAATTGCGATTCCTATCGAAGACGGTGACTTGATAATCGAAACTCCAATTATCAAATGGAAAATCGATGATGGAGAATGGCATACAAAACCATCTGATTCTGACTTATGGTATAAAACAATATCGTCTTCTTCATTGCTTTACATTAAAGTGCCAAAGGATACTGCGTTTTCTATTGCTTTAAGTAATAACAGAGAAATGAAAAAACAAGGAACTAAACATATCTACGAATTAGGCTCTTTAATTCAATCTTTGTCATGGAGTCCTTATTTAAAAATGGATAATTTTTCAATTTTACTAAAAAGCGAGAACAAGGAATTTTTACCACTTATTGACGTCATTTTCTCTGAAAAATTTGTTAATAATCCAATAACCGTTTATCCGAATGATTTTAAAATTTCATGGAATCCACAGGGTTTCATTGGTGGCAGCGATGCTTCTTTTATAATTCGTCTGTATGAAGATAGCAAAGTGATTGAAGAGTTTGATATAACATTGAAACCCAGAGTGATTAATTGCAACGATTTTGAAGAAGGAAGATATGAGGCTAAGGTATTCTTGCTTTCAGATTTTGGTGAAGAAAAAGAATTGAGCTTTACCAGCTTTATTTTTGGTGATGAAAAGGGCGTCAGATTTAAAAATAAAACACTTCTTATTAATACTGTGGTTACCATCGATAAAGCATTGTTCAGAAGACAAATTCGACCAATTTTAATTGATAAAATCAATTATCTCGGCACAAAGGAAGGATTTGATTATTATTCTGGATATTTGTTTGTGATAGATAAAAATGGCCAAAAGATCTACTTGGATAGGATGAGAGATAGTGCTGGAAAGGTCTCAATTATTAATCCAATTAGAATCGAATTGAAAACATCTCATTCATGCTATATTGGATATGGATTGGATATGGAAGATGAAGAATTTGAGTACGACAATGAATTCTCGGTCGATTATCTCGGAAAAACAGTAGTTGGAAATTATTCTGATGGTAAGAGAACATCTCCAATTGATTATTATATTTTTGATACAAAGAAGAATTTGAACGATTAGCAGATGTCACTTGTGTTTTTAGATAAAAGTTGATTGCATAGAATTGAATCAATTATTTCTAAGTTAGATAATTCACGTTAATAGACATAGAAAAGAAATTACTACAAAGTAGTAAAAGGAAAATAACTGGTCAAACAAAAAATGATGGGTTTTTTTGTGGTTTGGGACAAATATCGGGACAAAATTGGTATAAGAAAATAAATATGTTAAGATAATTCTGCAGCAGGAGCATAAAACGCGTTGTTTG
>ONMY01000253.1 GCA_900318975.1 uncultured Bacillota bacterium
AGAATACATAAATTTTGTCCTCCTTAGTAATAATCACAATATAACAACTCTATTATACCAAGTTTTGCCATTTTTTTCAAGTTTTTGAGCCTGAAATCTACATTATTATATATATAATAGCGATATTTGCCCTTTTTCACTGTAAATATTGTAGAAAAAGTACCATATTTTCGGCTATTTTAGGCAAAAAAAGAGATAAAATCTCGGTCTCCCTCGATTTTATCTCTTAACTTTATTTAAGCTTATTTGTTATAAACTTTTTTCTTGATAATAATTGCTCCTACTAATACGATAATTGTTGCAATTACTGTTGTAATTATAGCTAACACTTGATTTCTATAGTCTTGGCTACCTGTTGGAGGTAGAATTTGAACTCTTTGTGCGCTATCTGCATCTATTTCTCTAGGTTGTGTTATCTTAGATGATGAGATTGCATGATGATCTTGATATGATCCGGCATCATTAATATCTTGGTTAGCCATTTCTTGGTTTCCTGAAATAGAGAATGCCATTCTTCTACCATATGAGTTTGAGGTTTCAATTACTTCAGCTAGGTTGTTGTATGTCAAATCTTCACTATTTCCACTTGATGTAATTGATGTTGTAAGTATTAATGTTGTACTATCTTCATTTTGTCCTTGTCCATATAATGTAGGTAATAAGTTGTCATTCATATCTTTTGTAACAACTATTGTGTTGTATGTTCCTACTTCATGCGCGTATGTTCTTGATACATAATCTCTGTTAACTTTATCATAGAACGATCCATTTGCATTTCTAGGCTCAATCTTATAAATCTTGCCATTATATGTGCCATTAGTTGTTGTTATTTCATCATATGTTTCAGCTCTATCATCTTTGAAATCTTGTGTGTCTTCAATGTCTGAAATTTTGATATTTGCTTTATCTGTACCTTTAATTCTAGATTGAATTAATTCATTTGGTTCGTATACATCCCAATGTGCATCTGAATTTTGTTTTGATGCATCGTATGATAAATCATTTGGAACATAATCTATTACTCTTACTACTTTTGTTCTAACTGGTTCGCTTGTTGCTGCTGATTTTCTACCATAGTAGTAGAAATCTCTATCTTGGTAATCAATTTCACCAACATTTTCTACTTTTAAGTTGTAAGTAACATTTATTGTAGCTCCATTCATGATTTCATCATCCATACTAGCTTGAATTGTTTCCTGACTTCTCTTAGTATTTAATCCTACTCTTACATTTTCAAGAGTATTATTTGCATAGTCTATAATATGTTCATTATGGTCATCAAATATTAAATCTTTCATTGCTGTGTTGGCATTAAATAATGTTTGTCCGTCAGCTAATTTGATTTCTAAATTTGAAACCTCTTTTACTAATTTAACTTGTGCTTTTGGTCTTTCTACTAATCCTAAGTCAACTTGTCTTGCATGGTTTTCATGTGTTTTTCCATCGGTTATTCTATGTAATGTAGTTAAGTTATCTGTGTCACCATCTCCTACATGAGAATCGGTGTTTTCTATTCCTTCATACTCTTCATTCATAGAAATGATACCTGTTTGTGCAACCATGTATGTATTTTCTGTCAATTCCTTAATCATAGCTTTTTGAGCCTCAGCGTTTGTTGTTCCATTATAGTATTCTTGAGATGTTACTCTTTCGAACGAACTTAATACTTCTGCTCTATAGTTTAATAATGTCTTATCTGTTTCAGATACACCTGTTGTATAACCTTGAGCGTAATCAATTCCACGTTGTCTATATCCATATAAATCGTTTGCATCTGATAAGTTTAGCTTATCATTTGTTGCAACTCTATCATATCTCCACATAGAACCATATGAGTTGTTTATGTTTTCTCTTGGATCTGTTCTTCCAGCATCTCCTGCTGTTGTAAGATCTCCTGTGTTATTAATTGGTTGTCCTTTATAGTAAATTACATCGTTATCATATAATTGTTCTTTTGTTCTTAATTCATTGCTGTTGTAATTATTTGTGCTTGCATAGTCTTGATTTACTGTATCTACATAACCTTTAACTGTATTTTCACCTTTCATCTTGTAGCTTATTGCATCTTGATTTACTTGGTAATTTGTTGAGCTATTATTGTTTAAGTTTCTTTGATATACAGTTGATTTGTAGTCTTGGCCATTGTATGATTTTACATTTAGACCTTTTGATCCAACTAATTGATTTACAGCACTTGTTTCTTGTATGTAACCTGTGATTTCGTCAGGATTATTCAATGATCCATCTGTTAATACTGTACGATCTGTATCACCATAAATAAATCTTACAATAAAGTCACCACTTGGTAATCCTGCAAAGCAGTACTTACCATCTTCAGTTTCTTCATTTGCTACTGATGGATCAGTATAAAGCATTGGTAGA
>ONMY01000251.1 GCA_900318975.1 uncultured Bacillota bacterium
CTAGAAAAGAATGCAAGAACGATTGAGCCAATAATTACAAGCGCAGGCATGAATAGAACATTTATTATATATAGATTATCACTAAAGAGTTTTGAGAATTCTTTTCTTAAGAGGCAATTGAATATTTTATCCTTTTTATATTCAACTTTATCTTTTTTACTTGATCCATTATTAGTCTTTTCATATACCATAAATTTAAAGGCATATTTTTCGAAGATTAATACAAATCCAATGAATAATAGTATTACAACCACTGCATAAAGAATAGTGAATAAAACATTGCTTGTCTCAACACCAATCTTTATTAAGATGAGTGGTGGATAATATGTCATGAATTTTTCATAGATACCAATCATTTTATTTAAAAGCTCAATATCTACTTGTCCGTTTTCACCAGTCATGCTTGTATTCATACTGATGAGGAAACTTAGGGCGAAAATGAAGATCATCATTAAAACAAGTCCAACAAGTTCGATAATTCTTTTATATTTACTCTTTTGAATTGCTTTTTTAATGACTAATATCAAGAATGAGAATAGTACAGTTGGAATGACAGTTGAAAGAATTGGAGTGATTAAGAGTATTAATATTCCATTGAATGAGATATTTCCAACGATAATATATGCAATTAATCCACAAGTGCCGATATAAATTGAAAATATTGATTCAATTATCATCGCAGTGATTAATTTTGCAGATACAATCTTACGTTCTGGAATTGGTAGAGTTGCAAGAACGTCATTATCCTTTTCACTCATTGCCATCATATTTCCGGATAGTACTATAAAGAATAGTGCTGCAAGGTTAGTTAGGAAACAAATAGTGTATGTGACTTTATCGAATATTTCGATATTTCCAACATAGTTTCCAAACATTGATACATATGATGATGTGAACATTATCATATATACTGGAACTAAACATAAGATTAGAATAAGTGCTGCTTTAGAATTCTTTTTAGCACTTCTTGCGCCATTTCCCTTGCCACTAAATCTATAAGTTTCACTTAAGAATATCTTAACAAGGTCAAAAGTTTTAATCATTTCCTTCTCCAAGTAGTTCCATGAATACTTCTTCTAGTGATTCATCCTTCTTTATAATAGACATATCACCGCATCTTATAACTTCACCCTTTCTAATAACCGCAACCTTATTACATAGTTTTTCTGCAGTTTCTAGGACGTGGGTTGAGAAGAATATTGCAGTACCAGATTCTGTGATTTCTTTAAAGATATTTTTAATCTTGAATGATGCTTCAGGATCTAGACCTACAAATGGTTCATCGAGTACTAATAGTTTTGGTGAATGAATTAAAGCTCCAATAATTACGAGTTTTTGCTTCATACCATGAGAATATGTAGATATCTTATCACCAAGTTTAGATTTTAAATCTAAAAGATTTGCATAATACTCGATTTTTTCTTTTCTTTCAGATTCACTTAAATTAAAAGCGTTCGCAATAAAATTTAAGTATTGAATCGCAGACATCGATTCATAAATATTTGGGTTATCTGGAATATATGCAATGATTTTTTTAGCATCTAGTGCATTTTCTTTTACATCGATTCCATCAATTTTAATTGTGCCTTTTTCAAAATCTAAAAGTCCTACAATACATTTTATAAGTGTGGTTTTACCAGCTCCATTATGACCGATAAACGCAAAAATATCACCACTCTCAATGTCGAGGGTGATATCTTTAATTGCATCTGTCTTGCCGTCATAACTCTTATAAACATTTCTTATTTCTAGCATACAAATGCCTCCTTAAGTTATTCTTCTTCGTTAGCTTCTTCTTGAGTTTCTTCTTCTTGAGTTTCTTCTATAGAATCTTCTGATTCAGTATTCTCTTCTTCCTTTAAAGCTTCAAGTCTTTTTTGTTCCTCTTCAATTCTTTGCCTTTCTTCTTCAGCTTTCCTTATTCTATAGCTTTCAGGGTCAGAGAGGAATTCAAGTCTTTCGTTTTCAAGTCTTATTACAGTTGAATCGAATTCATCATGCATGATTGTCTTATAGTCGAAGTCTGTGCCAAGATAGATATATGGCATATCGTTCTTGAGTTCTTCCATTAAAATATCGTTTCCATCAACTGTTGGGAAATATGTGAAACCATAGATCTTATGTGAATCAAAGAATACGATTCCATTTCCGTTATACTCATATGCCCAGATTACTTTACTCTTATCTAGGAAGAAAAATGATACTTGGCTATAGCCAAAGATAAAGTTATTTGTAATAATTACTGGATTTTGTTTAGAAAGTTTATTTAATACATCAGCATCTTCAAGTTCCTGATCGAATGTATCGGCATCTTTTCCATCTTCAATTAGTTTTTGATATGCAGGGAATTTCTTAGGATTAAAGATGTATTTATATACTGTCATAAAGTCTTTGAGTTTTCTAAACGCAAAGAGGAAACAGATAAGGCTTACTGCAATCCAAAGAATTCCACCTTGTTTTTCTTCTTGAGTTACGACAAAGAAGATTCCAAAGCCAAGAATTACGAATGGTAATATCATTGTGATAATACCTAAAATTCCGTATAATGAAAAAGCGATTTTTTTATGATATTTCTTAATTATTTTTTCAAGCATAATATTAGTCCTTTAAAATTGTTTCACCAGAGTCTACTTTAGTAATACCCTTCTTTTCTAAATCGACATTAGAGAAGATTCTAACATTCTTACCAATTACTGTACCTTTTCCAACTACAACGCGTTTTCCAAGTACTGTAATACCAGTTGAGAGTAGACTTGGTTTATCCTTATTTGGAATATTATCAAATGCACCGATAACAGCATTTTCTTTGATAACTGAATGCTTATCAATTATTGCATTTTCAACTACTGCACCAGCTCTAATTTCAGTATCATTTAGGATTACTGAATTTATTACTTTTGCGGTTGGATGGATTGTAACACCAGGAGAGATAACACTTCGTGTTACTTCACCGGCAATTATTGCACCATTTGAAAGTAATGCTTGTTTGATTTTAGCTTTTGAACCAATTTTTACGGCAGGCATATCTTCACTTCTTGTATAGATCTTCCAGTTTGGATCATACATATCGAGTTCGATTTTATCTACTGTTTCAATGAGTTCGAGGTTCGCTTTTAGATACGAATCATATGTACCAACATCTTTCCAGTAATCAAAGAATTTATAGGCATATACCTTTCCAGTATCAATCATTTGTGGGATGATATGGCCACCAAAGTCCAAATCTGGAATATCATCGTTGTTTTCTAGGAGTTCGATTAGTTTTAGTCTATTGAATACATAAATACCCATTGATGCAAGATCGCTCTTTGGCTCTTTTGGTTTTTCAACGAATCTAACTACTTTTTGTGTTTCATCAGCTTCCATAATTCCAAAACGAGATGCTTCTTCTAGTGGAACTACTTTACAAGCGATTGTGATTTCTGCGTTCTTTTCAACGTGAAAATTAATAAGCTTTCTATAATCCATCTTATAGATGTGGTCTCCTGATAGAATTAAAACATAATCTGCATTAGATTCATAAAGGCAATGAAGATTCTTTCTTATTGCATCTGCAGTACCGTTATACCATTCAGAATGAGGTTGAAGGAGAGTTACGTGAGAATCTCTTCTATCCATATCCCAAGGTTTACCAGAACCGATATGTTCATTTAGTGAAAGTGGTAAATATTGAGTAAGAATATCTACATCGTAGATACCAGAATTACAGCAGTTTGAAAGAGTGAAGTCAATAATACGATACTTTCCAGCGAATGGTACAGATGGTTTAACTCTCTTTTCTGATAGAATATCGAGTCTTGAACCTCTACCACCGGCAAGAATAATTGCTAAAGTTTTCATTTATATTCCTCCTAGTTTTCTAATAACTTTTTATACATTTTATAATATTTGATTGCGCTTTGATGGAAACTGAAATCTGATTCCATTGCGTTTTTAACAAGTGTATACCATTTCATTGGATCTTTGTATGTTCTAAATGCATATCTTATTACATAATCCATATCATATGCATTATAGTTAGTAAAACTAAATCCATTTCCTTCCATTGTATATTCATTAAATGGATTTACTGAATCTTTTAATCCTCCTGTTTCTCTAACGAGTGGAAGAGAACCATATCTTAAGGCGATCATTTGACCAAGACCACATGGTTCAAAGGCGCTTGGCATTAAGAAGATGTCAGATGCAGCATAGGTTAGATGTGCGAGTTCATCAGAATATCCTATATAGCATTTAACTTTATATGGATGACGCTTTTCAAGGTCAATGAAGAAATCTTCAAAATACTTTTCACCAGAACCTATTACAATGAACTTAAATGTGTAGTCATTTAAGAGATTGTCGATTACTTGGGTGATTAAATCTAGACCTTTTTGGCGAGTAAGTCTAGATACTATTGCCATCATTGGTGTATCTGTATAGAAATCTTCTTTTCCAAGCTTATCATAAAGCGCTCTTTTAGCTTTTTCTTTTCCTTCTTTCACATTCTTAAATGTGTAATTTAGTGGAATTCCCTTATCAGTCATTGGATTCCAAAGATCATAATCAAGACCATTTAGAATACCGCCAAAGGCTTTAAGCTTCGCTTTTTGATTTAATACTCCACCAAGGCCCATTGAATAATAATCACTATCTAGTAGTTCTCTTGCGTAAGTTTCGCTGACAGTATTAACGTAGTCTGAAGTTAGAATTGCACTCTTCATGAAATTCATTCTTCCATATTGATCCATGATGTTTGAGAATGGAATATTGAAGAGTTTTGCAGTTTGTCTATCGCATTCACCTTGGAAGAGAATGTTGTGGATTGTAAAGACGAGTTTAATATGACCGAATTCTTTAAAGTATTTTACTTTAATGAGTTCAGGAATCATACCTGTATGCCAGTCGTGGCAGTTTAAAACATCAACTTTAAAATCCTTCATATATTTCATGGCTTCGATTACGCCAATTTGAAATAATGCCCAACGTTCTTGTTCATCTGGGAAATCATATACCCTTTCACGATTAAAGTATTTCTCATTTTCTAAGAAATAGATAATATAGCCATCATAGTTTAACTGCCATAATTTAACTTTATGAGCTTTAGTTCCAACGAATACATAGAATTCATCAACATATTCAATGCCTTCTAAAAGCTCTTCTTTTATGACAGAAAATTTAGGCATAATAACTCTAGTGTCTACACCACCTAAAGAGTTTAATTCTTTTGGCAAGCAGCCAAGGACATCACCAAGCCCTCCAATTTTAATGAAAGGGAAACATTCTACACCCGCAAATAAAATATTCATGACTTCCTCCTATATCTGAATTATTTTAATTATTTAACTGTTTCTAATGCTTTCGCAAATTGATCTGCACATGAAGTTGGTCTTGGTCCACAAGTATTTCCTTTTAGTATTTCTATAACCTTATCTTTTTCCATGCCTTCAACGAGTTTAGAGATGGCTTTTAAGTTTCCATTACAGCCGCCAATAAAGACGGTATTATGAATCTTATTATCGTCATCGATATCAAATATTATTCTTTGAGAACAAGTTCCTTGTGTTTTATATTCTATGTGCTTCATAAGTTTTACCTCTTATTTTATTAATTTTGAGTAATAGGAATAATGCATATAGTAGGAGCGATGCGAGTATCAATGAGACAGCCATAAGATATGCTTCTTTTGTCATCTCAAATGTAATTCCAGTAAATCCATAGTGGAAGAAATCAGCGCCAAACGTCTCTAGGGTGTAGATTGAAATTAGTGGGCAGAGTGAGACGAGGATAAATGTTAGGATTGAAACCCACATTCTAAGGCGTGAATAAGGAATTGAGATATATACAAGCACCATAAAGAATGCATAAGTTGATGTTAAAAGTGAAATGTTTTGTTCAACTAGTGGACTAAAACCAAATATTGGTGATAAGAACCTGACAAGTAGTAAATCAATAAATACTACAAGCGCACCAGGAAGCGCTCCTTTAAAGATGTTCGTTAAGAACTTACCACTAATAATCTGAGCATTTGGTTCTAGTGCTAAAACTAAGGATGGAATACCAATTATGAATGTTTCAATAATCATAAGCTGTGATGGCTGTCTAAATGGACTTGTGAATTCTAAGCTTGGATTAATAAAGAACATCGCTATCGCAGTTAGATTAATAAAGATCATTAGGAATGTTTTTGAAAGGAAGAGTGATGCACTTCTTTCAATATTGTTTATAACTCTTCTTCCTTCATTTACTACTTTTGGAAGACTTAAGAAGTTAGAATCGAGGAGAACTAAGTGAGCAACTGTCTTAACAGCCTCAGACCCACTTGCCATCGCAATTGAACAATCTGATTCTCTTAATGCTAAGATATCATTTACACCATCACCTGTCATCGCAACTTTATGTCCGTTTTTCTTTAATGTTTGGACTATTAGTTTCTTTTGGTGAGGTTTAACTCTTCCAAATACTGTGTATTCTTTAGATGCTTCTATTACTTCTTCATCTGTAAGTTCATCAAGTGATATCCATTTATCAAAGTTAGGTACTCCTGCATCTCTTGCGATTGCGCTTACAGTCATTGGATTATCACCAGATATAATCTTGATATCAACACCATTATCGATGAACTCTTTGATTGTCTCCTTTGCGCCTTCACGGATATTATCGTGAATTGAGATTAAAGCAATGAGTTCAAATGGTCCTACAAGTTTATTGTCTTTAATTTTTGAATTTGTTTTACAAAGAGCAAGTACTCTACTTCCAGAAAGTGCTCTTGAGTTTATGAGTTTTAAATATGGATCATTCTTTTTTAGTTTGACTAAAATATCAGGTGCACCAAGTGCGAATGTTCCGACTTCCTTAAATGATACTGCACTAAATTTATTTGTTGAATTGAAATTTAGAATTGAAGTTGCAGTAAAATATATAGAACTTCCAAATCTATCTTTTAGGGCAACGCTTGTTTGATTTGATCCCTTTAATGAACCATTCATTGAAGATATAATTTCTAAAGCTTGGTATTTTGGGTTTACAAGTATTAGTTCTTCTACCCTCATGGTTCCATCTGTGATAGTACCAGTTTTATCAAGACATAAGGTATCAACTCTTGCGAGTTGTTCAATACAGTAAAGTTCCTGGACGACTGTTTTACTCTTCGCAAGTTTTATTACAGATGCAGCGAGGGATACTGATGTTAAGAGGAAGAGTCCATATGGAATCATTCCATTAATCGCAGCAACCAGTCCAAGTACCAACTTATCAGAAAGACCAAACATGATTGATACGTCTGATTGGAACTGAGTGTAATCTTTATATACGAAATATAAAAATATTGAAAGTGGTATTAATGCAATCGAGATAATTGTAATTACTTTATTAAGTGAACTCATAATCTCAGAATGAGGTTTTGAGTATTTAGTTGCTTGAGATGATAATTTTTCAATAAAATTATCTTTACCAACATGTATTACTTTAGA
>ONMY01000289.1 GCA_900318975.1 uncultured Bacillota bacterium
ACCAAATCGCCATCGCCATCTATAAGCTCTAATTGTATTTCTCGTTCCTTATCATTAAGGACCCATCCACCATCAACGGATACGCCATTATATCCTTTGCTCTTCATGTATTTGATAAATTCACTCCTAAACATATACACAAATACATATCTGGATAGGAACGGGAAATAAAAATCATGGGTATTAAACATATTTATGAATTCATTTACCTTTTCATTCCCTTTATAAATTAAAAGAAAGCTTCTCTCGTCAGATGGGTGTATCTGCTTATTAGAGTATTCTAACGCAATATGTTGAGGAACTCCTAAAGACAGATATAATTCGTACACGTCCTCAATAAATGCGATATCTGTTTTAAAGTTTTCATCTTTCCTAAAGAAGAGCATGGCTTTATATATTTCTTTAACTGGTTTCTTGTCTTTGATGATGCCCACTATTTGTTTGACAAGGTATGTTTTATCGAGATCTTCTCTTATATGCATAGGAGCGGCATAACCTCCTGGAATATAAGGCAATATCTCTATTTCCCTATCAAGGTTATATAGATAATCAATAAATCCATCAAAGGTTTCTTTGGCAATTGAGGATACTGATACCCAGTTCCAACGGGCTTTTGGCTCTAAAAAAGATATTTCGTAATTGTTACTCATAATTAATTAGTTATAAATAAAAGGATATAGACGAACCGAACCATCTATACCAAATTGGTTTTTATCAATAACTATATAAATCAAGGTGTGGATAATAACTCACATAACTTGCCGCCAGACTAGAGGCGAACAAACACTTCCATAACCGAACCGTTTACGAGCAGGTAAGGTCTTTCCTATATTATTTAACAATCGTAATCTGCTTAATCTGAATTTTCCGAAAAATGATCAGATCCGCATTAATTGCCGCTATAAGCGTTGATTTATATCTTATTAATCGGATTAGATTATTTGTTAATCTTGGTATTCAATTTCAGAGAATAGATTTGTTCTATCCACTGCGACTTGTAAGGCGCTTAATTCTTTTTGTGCCTTTCTTAATTGTTCTTTGACTTCATCAGGTTTGAATGTTGCCATTCTTAAGCCTTCTCTGTAGGTCTCCCTAGTAAATAGGCCTGTTTTGTTGAGATTTGTAAGAGCTTTGACCTCACTCTTTAATTGACCCAGTCTAATTAAGGCCTCGTTAATGTTGAATGGATATCCACTAACAATTGTTTTTTGATTAAAGTCACTGAGGACTTTTTTAATACTAATTTCTTCTTTGTATAATTCTGCGATTTTATCCCTATTACCTAAGAAGTCATATGTAGACTGATAAGCAGGCACATATTTGACCTGGTGGTCTTCCATACTTCTTTCTACAGGAACATATGCTTCCTGTTCATCGCTTCTATGGATATCAGCGATTTCTTGTTCAATGTATTTGAGCTTTTTCATAAGCTCTGTTGCGGTTGTTCTCATTGTTCTTAATCCTTTCTACACTATGTGTTAATTAGATCCCCACGTTTTTGTGGGGTTGGCATTGCGCTTACGCTTAGCCAAGATCTCTCTTCTAACAGAGACATCCCAACCAAGATAGTCGCAAGCGGAAACATAACGTAAGCCAAGATTACCGAGCTCTTCGGCTGATTTGACGAACAATTTGGCTTCTTCTTTGTTCGCCCATCTTACTTGTTTATTGATAGGTTTTCTCCTTAACGGCAGATATATTTATGACACAAAAATTTGGCGAGTAAATTAATTGCCATTTTTATGCATATATTTGAACAATAATTTTATGATTCTAAATCATGCCTTCCACACGGAATCCGTGCTTACGTGGATATTTATTTAGGTATTTATTGTTGATTGCGGTGGCAAAGATATGGAATGTAATATCTTGATTGCATCCTCTAAATGTATCATCAGCGATTTCGATGATTTTGTCTTCATCGATGATGGCGAACCAGACATCTTTTAATGCTTTGCAGTTTTCAAAGGCACCATGGCTGATTCTAGAGATGTCATACCCGAAGAAGACACCTTCTAAAGATGTGCAGTTTTTAAAAGCGTGCGCACCAACGAATACTGCATCTGCGGCTTCTACTTCTTTAATATTTATATTGTTTTCATAGTTATTACTATCGATAACTAATCCTTTAACACTTATCTTTTCCATATTATTTCCTTATCTAAATGTGACTGTGCGATTCATCATATCAATGACACATACTTCATCAAATAAGTCAGTAATGTTGCCAACGATAAGAGAAGCTGTCATCGCCAAGTCATTTCTAACTAAACTACTATCAGCAATATCGATCGTTTTTTGAATTG
>ONMY01000249.1 GCA_900318975.1 uncultured Bacillota bacterium
AATAACATAAAAATAGCCTCCATTTTTAATATCGCTTAATAATAAAAATGGAGGAAGATTGTTTAATTTATTTAGACCGAAGGAGAATCTTTTGACGTTCTTCATCCTGGTCTTTTATTGTATCCTCAAGATAGTGGTAAAGATTCTCATAATCAGATACTGCTTGAGAATAATCTCGAAGTTTAAGTTTAATAAAGTGAACAATCGGGTCACTAGCTGCAACAGAAGCATAGGCTGCTCCATAATAATGTCGAATATCTTTTTTAAGATTCTGAATTGCTTTAAGTTTAATTTTTTCTTCTTTAGCTTTATACTTCATGAAATCCGCGGCTGCCCTTATCTCCGCATATCTAGACCCTGTAAAAGTAGAGAACTGGTCCATATCTTCGGGGCAACATTTAGCTTCTCCAGTAAAATGACCATATTTATTCTGAATAGTTATTTTACATACTCCTGTTTCCTTGTCGTAAGATTCTTTAATAACTTTATTTTTCATATTTAACTACCTCTTGTTCTATATCTTTAATTATTTGTTCGATAGATACTGGATAACAATCATGTGAATCTACTCCTACATGATAAACATATGGATTATTTTCATAAAAATTAGTTGTTTGATGCGTATGACCATATAGACAAATTAGAGGAATTTTATCACCATGATTAGGAGAACAAATAGTAGGATAATGGCATACATAAAATCTTTTTCTTTTTGAATATTTGATTACATCTGAATATCCATGATAGGTAAAATCATACTCATCTTCATAAATATCCATTTTTCTATCTGTGTCATGATTGCCTTGAACAAAATGGACATTTCTACAAACTAGAGATTTATACACTTCACTCCATTCGTATCTATCTTCGCCAAGAGCAAGGTCACCAAGAATCCAAAGTTCATCTCCCATTCCTACAACTTCATTACATCTTTTAAGAATTTCTCTATCCATTTCTTCAACAGAAGAAAAACCTCTTTTTCCATAACAAAATTCTTTATTATGACCAATATGCCAATCGCTTGTGAAATAAATCATTCTTCTACCTCTTCAACATATCCATCTTCATCTACACAATAGATTTCATCAAAACCTTCGTATTTATGAGGATAAGAATAAGCCCCATACATTTGAATTAAACTATCCTCTGGAACATATGTTTTAGTTCCAAGTCGATTATTATTTCTATTTTTGCAAGTTTCAAGAGGTACGTTAAAATAAATAGCAACTTTTTTTGAAGGATAGCACCCTCTATTTTTTAATGCGTGAAAAAGTTTATATCTACTTTTTTCATTTAAATGAGTAGCATCTGCATATGTATTAAATCCATGATTAATTGATTCCGCAATAAGTTTTACAAAAGTAGAATATACTTCTTTTTCATGAGAAAAATATTCTTCTCCAGGTTTAAGAAGAGAGAATCTAATTTCATCTCGAGAGATTACTTTTTCATTAGAGTCTACCATTTCATTAAGAAAAGTTGATTTACCACTACCCGGAACTCCACAGCAAATATATAAGATTCCTTTATTCATTTTTTTAATTCCTTCTTTCTTAATTCTGCTAAAAATTGTTTATAAGGAAGTTTACGCTCTCCATTTTCAAAATTACCGTTGTTGAATTCTTTTAAGAAATCTTCAAGAGTATATTTACCATTTTGTTTAACCTCTACCATATTTTCTTCATCGCCACAATATAGACAAAAAAGCTTTTTCAAATGCCCTGGCTCTCTAGCCTTAGCTGCTCTTATTATAGGGATGCCCTTATGTCCACATTTAGTGCAATAGAAATCACTAAGTTTCTGAAGTCTTGTATCTTTAGTTCTTCGCATAATATTCACCTTCTTTCTTTATAATAATATTATATCATAAAAAAAAAGAAAAGTAAAGTTTATGCTTTTAACTAGACTTTTTCTTTTCCGTTTGTTTTGTTTGTTTTTTATATTATAAGATAAATTTTTAAAGTTGTCAAGAGAAGCAGGAAAAGGAATCGCGGGAGCCGCTCTACC
>ONMY01000248.1 GCA_900318975.1 uncultured Bacillota bacterium
ATATTTTGGCTATGCGGAAGCTCAAAATAGACCAGTAATAATCCATGTAGTAACTAAAAAAGGAAAAGGATATATTCCTGCAGAATCTGATACTATTGGTAAATGGCATTCAACACCGCCATTTAATAGATCTACTGGCGAGGTTTTAAAAACTAGCACTGATAAAATATATTATTCAGAAGCATTAAGTAACTACTTAATGAAATTCTATGATAAATATCAAGAAAAATTTAAACTCGTTATGCCAGCAATGACATATTC
This sequence comes from uncultured Bacillota bacterium, assembly GCA_900318975.1. GTDB lineage: Bacteria > Bacillota_I > Bacilli_A > Izemoplasmatales > UBA1188 > UBA1188. Next base: position 262 of record ONMY01000248.1, read on the forward strand.
ATCTAATATGGTTCCATTAAGAGACCATATGGGGAAAGATTATATCGATACAGGAATTGCTGAACAATTTGCGACATCCCTCTCTGCTAGTCTTGCACTATCAGGCCTCTTTGTATGTCTTCCAATCTATTCATCATTCCTTCAAAGATCATATGATCAGCTATTCCAAGATATTGCGATGCAAAACGCTCACGTAGTCACAGTAGTAGATAAGGCAGGACTTATTTCAGATAATGGAAAAACTCACCAAGGAATCTATGATATTTCCTATCTTAAAACAATTCCAAATCTTAAAATATTTGCACCAAAAGATGCTAAAGAACTTTATCAAATGTTAGATTATGCATTCTTAAAATGTAATGGCCCAGTCGTAATTCATATTCCAAATGAAGAAATAAAAAGAATAGATGTTCCAGAAATTGGAACCACATCATTTAATGAGAATTGGGACAAAGTATTAAAACTTGATAATCCTAAAGCACATTTAATTACTTACTCATATTCAATAGAATATTTAAAAGACGTACTAAAAGAATTAAATGTCGAAATAATAAACGCTAAAACAATATCACCACTTGATGAATCATATCTTTTAGATTTATCAAAACTTAATACACCTCTTTTCATCTATGAAGAAGCTCCTGGTGATACATCACTCACTTCATCAATTCTTTCTTTCTATAATAAAAAGAATATCAACAAACACATTATATCATTCTCATATCCACTAGATTTTATTGGAATTGGCACAAAAGAAGAACTTAGAAAAGAATATTTAATGGATAAAAATTCAATAAAACAAAAAATAAAAGAATTATTATGAGATTAGATCAATATTTAGTAGAGAATAGTTTCTATGAATCACGAAATAAAGCCAAATATGAAATTGAAAAAGGGAACGTACTAGTAAATAACGTTCCCATTTTAAAAGCGTCTTTTATTATTAAAGAAAGTGATACTATAAATGTAATAAAAGAAAATGAATTAAAATATGTCTCTAAAGGTGGCTTAAAACTTGAAAGAGCTATTGATTATTACAAAATAGATGTTAAAGATAAAACATGTCTTGATATAGGTTCATCAACTGGTGGTTTTACAGATTACTTAATTCAAAATGGGGCAAAAGAAGTATACGCAGTAGATACTGGTACTAATCAACTTCATGAATCATTAAAAAATAATCCAAAAGTTCATTCACTTGAAAAAACTAATTTTCTTGATATGGTTCTTTCGATGAAGGATTCTATAGAATTAATAGTAATCGATGTTTCATTCGTAAAGCTTGAAACAATACTTGATCGTGTAATAAAAGAATTTAAAAACGTAGATGTAGTTGGCCTTATTAAACCACAATTCGAACTAGGTAGGACCTACATAAAAAATGGAGTAGTAAAAGATCCAAAACTTCATAAAATGGTAATAGATAATATTATTCTATATCTAAATTCTTTTAATGTTAACCCAAGAGAAGTGATTGATTCTCCAATACTAGGTGGATCTGGAAACAAAGAATTCTTAATATCATTCAAATTATAAGAGAAATAACAATTTTAAAAGGGAACTAAAAGTTCCCTTTTAACATATCTTTTTTCAATTATTAAGACAAACTATTAACTATACCTACTATTGCGACGATAAGAAGGCTTAATACCATTGCAGCTGCAACAATTAAAATAATGATTTTTCCAGCTTTAGATTCGCCAACATTATAATGAGTTTCTTGTGATTTGTCTTTAGGTTCAACTTTTCTTTTTTTTGATTCTGGCATAATAATACGCTCCCGATAATAAATTCCTTATTTATTATAGTATAAAACGTTTTAAAAATAAAGACTAATTTTCAGGGAACCTCCCCTTTATCTCAATTTTAATCTTTTCAAGTGTGTCTTTAGGAGTAGAAGCACTTCCAACAATTAATACGCTATCAAGTTTACATAGTTTTAATTTATCTACATCTTTTTCACTTTCAATAAACGCAGTTCTAATATACGGGCTCATTTCAACTAAACTATTTGCGTTTGATGATGACTTATCCCCAACAACTACACATACATTATATCTTGGATCAACTGATTTTAATGATGCTTGAAGATTCTTAGTTGATTCACACATAGTATTTACAATTTCATATTTAGGGCAAGATGCCTCTATCATCTCATGAATCCTATTTAGTTTTTGAGTATTAAATGTCGTTTGATTAAAAACTATCCCCTCATTATGAGATTTATAATTTTTAATCTCATCCTCACATTCTATTACCCAGATATTTGGATTATCTTCAGTCATTGCGATGGTTTCTGCATGTTTTTTCTTGCCAATAAAGATTATCTCATCATATAGAGCATTTTTAATTAGCCTTTGATTATTCATAACGAATGGGCAAGTAGTATCGATATGGTTAAATCTTTTAAGTTTTTCTCTTAATTTATCACTTATTCCATGCGCACTTGAAATAACGATTTCATTATCGC
>ONMY01000245.1 GCA_900318975.1 uncultured Bacillota bacterium
GTGACTTTATCTCAGTTCGTATACCATTAAAAGGTGATACTATTTATGTAAGTGAAGGTTGGTGCATGTAAACTAAGTTAAAAATAATACAAAACGAGCATTACTATCAATAATTATTCTTATATTTGCAAGATTAAAGCATTAGCACAGAAGTTTATGCTGACGAAATTTAATTGGTATAAGAAACGACATATGTCTAAAATTCGTATTATTTATATTACAATGACTCTTTTGTTATGTTGCTTTTGGGCACATGCTCAAAATAAACGTGCTTTGCTGATTGGTTTATCTAAATACGGTGTTAATACAGGTTGGAACAATATTCATGGAACCAATGACATTGATTTAATAAAAACGAAGCTCATAGGATTCTCTATAAGAGAATTAAGGAACTCATCCGCGACCTATGATAACATTATTTCAGAGTTAAATCATTTAGAAAAGGAATCACAGAAAGGTGATACAATATATATTCATTTATCTGGTCATGGCCAACCGGTAGAAGATTATGATTCAGATGAACCAGATGGATGGGATGAGTCTTTTATACCATATGATGCCCATATGATATATGATAAGCTCAAATATGATGGCCGCAAACATCTTACTGATGATGTCTTACATCAGTATTATGAATTATTGCGCAAAAAGATTGGAAGTCAGGGTGCTTTAATAGTTGCTATAGATGCATGTCACTCAGGTGAATCGTATCGCGGAGATGATGAGCAAGAGTTTTTCAACTTAATCGATGATGAAATTGTCGATGAATGCATAATTGATTCCGCTCTAACGGAGATTAACGAATGCGATTCCTACGAGCGAGGTACGGCATTAGGTTTCTCGAAGAATAAAAAGGAATATATAGTAAAGAAAAACTCTGCCAAAAACAAGATTGTGATAAAAAAACAAGGCTCTTTATCTACAATCCTGTTACTAGAATCATGTCTCTCTTCTCAAAAAAGCATAGAGTTAGATATTCTTATAAAAGACAAAAAGGGTGCAACTCGACATTATTTATGCGGTCCTCTCTCTTATTGTATATACAAAAACATATGTAAGAAGAAAAACATATCAACAAATATGGACTGGGTTGCCAGTCTTAATGAAATCTATAGCAAAGTTATGTATGGACGCGGTAGACAACAATTGGTCGTTGAATACTCTGAATAAGGAGAAGATTCCCAAGAATTTATGCGTTCATCTTATATAAAAATGCAATATTATTATTCTATTAGAATAAAAGCCGAGTAAATTTCTGGATTGCCTGGATATCTTTCTTTCAACTTTTTCTGTGATAAATAGAAAGAATCATGAATATTTTTCTGAATAGCAATATTCTGATAAAAGTCGGACATAAAGTTTGCAGTAATGGCATCATTAATCTTTGATAAACTTACTACAAGGTTTTCCGCACCGGCATTTCTAAATGATCGCTGCATACCCCACACACCATCCACATCAATTGCTCCCAATCCAGTTTCACATGCAGACAGGACAACAAGATTTAAGTTGGGGAAAGAGAGAGTCTCAACTTCATCGGGTGTCAAAATACCATCTTCAGTATTATTATCTAATAAATTTGAAGATGTCCATGCCTTATTAGCCCCGCTCAGAAGCAGACCGGCACTGGAGAACATGTTACAGGAGAATAATCGTTGATTAAACGCAGATTCATTTTGCGTCAAATTATCATAGTAGAAACCATGAGTTGCAAGATGAATGCAGTTTACTGTGGTGTTATTGTAAGATTTTAATTGAGCCTCTGATGCATGATCTTGAACGTACATATCTATCTTTATGTCTTTCAAACTACTTAGTGCCTCGGAAATAGATGCTAATTCAAGAGCTGTTCCTTTAAGGCTATTCCATTTTTTAAGTTTTCCTCGATCTCCACGAGTAGATTCACTAATATAAGCATCCATATCATCATAATCAATATCACCCATGGCTAATACATGTTTCAATATTGGTTTGTTTTTATTTTCAATATCCATCAAACTGAATACACGGTAAAAATCAGTCTCATTGCAAGGACCATTACCGGTTATAGTTTCAATTGCAATCTTATTCAGAAGTCCATCTGGTGAAAAGAATACTTTGGGCGATTCCTTAATGTATTGTTCCAAGGGCTTCCAAATTAGCGAATACAAACGATCTGTATAAGAATTAGTTTCTAAATCACTTATCTCAACGATTTCTTTCTCAGTACACAAATCAACAAACAGAGGTTTCTTTAAACGCTGTGAAATCAAGAACACACCGTATCTAAGGCTATCTATATTAGAACCATATCTGATAAAATTCAGTCCCAGATTATTACCAACTCTACTAAGAACA
>ONMY01000244.1 GCA_900318975.1 uncultured Bacillota bacterium
ATATGTCTTTTGAATTAGAACGATCATCATTTTCCGCAAATGCTCAATCAATTACCAACAGCATAAAGATGGCAGTAAACCGTGACTTTAGCATTTATATGGGAACAGGCTTCAGATTAATTAGTAATAGGGGAGCCCGTTGGAATAGTAACGGTAGCATATCAAAAGAAATAAAAGATTTAACCAATGATCTAAGAAAGGATTTTGTGTATATTCGAAGCCCTAAAAGGTTATGGTATTTAAAAAAGTTTGGGCTATCGAGTGGTGATGTTATTAACCTAAACACAATGACTATTAATATGGCAATAATGCATAGGATTAGTGAAATTGCAAGATATAAACCAGAGCAATTGAACCAATTAATGAAATCAAATGAGTACTGGCTGTTACATGAGTACATAACACAAGCATTAGACCAGTTTTTAGACGAACTCGGTGCTCAGATTACACATTTAGATATCATGTGTACTAATGAGAAGTTCTAAAATAGTAAACTGAAAAGGATACCGCTTTCCGCTAAATAAGATAATCAATGATAAAGGAATAATACGATGAATTACAATACACGTAGGATAAAAGAATACAATCCTCAGGGAAGTATAAAGTCGCAGTTGTTTAAGCACTCTGCGGAATATCTTGTCCTTGCAGTATTAAAACATCATATACCTCTGAAATACAATAAAGCGGTATTATCAGAGAGGCCTGATATACAATTAGAAGGATTAGGGGTTGAAGTTACTATTGCTGATAGCCGTGAGAACATGCAGACAAGTATTGAATTCAGTAAATATTGCCATGGAAATAATACTGAGCTTCGCAAAAAAACAATCGAAAAGAGTGGAAAATATAAAATCAAAAAGGTTAAAAATAGTGCACATGAAATAACAATACTGCAAAGTGGCGGTGGAGCAAATAAAAACTACCTTTCATGTATTGAACAGTCGATATACAAAAAAGAACAAAACATCCGTAAATATATCAATGATTATAACGGGACACTGGAATTGGCTATATTACAGAAAGAGCGTCTACCAGGTATAGATTATGAACAAATAGCAGATCATATCATCCGAGTATCATCTGATATTAATACAATTCACACGGTTTACTATATTGATCAGAAATGTATGTTGTGTGTAGATCTTATATCAAAGGAAACAACTCAATTTGATCATGGTGAGTGTTACGAGTGTCTACATAAAATGGCGCGTATGACTGCAGAAGGAATAATTGCGCTTGAAGATGAAGAATGGGCCTGATTAACCAATGATGGGCTAAAAAAGAGGAAAAATGACGATACAAAAAATTCTTGTAAAAAACTATAAACTATTGAAAGACATCGTTATTAACTTAAACCCGGAAATCAATATCTTTGTCGGAGATAATGATGCGGGAAAAAGTACGATACTTGAAGTCCTTTCAATTCTAACAACCGGGAAATTGAATGGCTATTCCTTTGATCGGCAAATAAAGGCTAACCTCTTCAACAAAGAAATCAGAGACAAGTATATCGAAGACGTAACTTCCGGCCACACACCAGAACCTCCTCGCATCATAATGGAAGCGTATTTTAATGGAGATGCACAGTTTAAAGGTTCGGATAATGAACTGTCTGAAGATACAGCCGGAATTAGAGTAGTAGTTGATCTTGATGAAAATAATTCTGAAACATATAGGCATATGCTTGCTGATGGTGAGGTAAAGGATATTCCAATAGAATTATATAGGGTATCGTTCCATTATTTTAGCGGTGCACCGGTGTCTTTTCGATACTCACCTTTTAAAAGTGTATATATTGATACATCGAGAAAAGAGTATATAGGACTGGTTGACCGCTTTGTTTCCGGCAATATTACGGACAATCTGACAGAAGAAGAGCTTACAAATATTGCCATTGCATATAAAGCGAGTAGACGTGCATTTCACGATTATGAAGTTATTCAGAAGCTCAATGAAGTAATAAAGGTTAATGAGGTAATATATGGAAGAAATGTTTCTATTGATCTTCGGGAAGATGATGTAGACGCGTGGAAGAAGCAAATGTCTTTAGTTGTTGACGACATTCCTTTCGAACACATAGGTTTTGGAACACAGAACATCATAAAAATCGATCTTGCACTTAGAAATGCTGAAAAGCAGGCTAATGTCGTAATGATGGAGGAACCGGAAAATAATCTTTCTTTTTCAAATATGACACATCTCGTGAAACACATATTGGAAGCGGATGGAAAGCAAGTCTTTATCTCGACGCATAGTAGTTATATCGCAAATAAGTTAGATCTTGGCAATGTGATACTGGTTAGGAATGGAACGGTTAAGCAGTATAGCTCATTACCTTATGATACTAAGAAATATTTCACTAAACTACCAGGATACGATACATTGAGATTTGTATTGTCATCTAGGGTGATCTTGGTAGAAGGTCCTACAGACGACCTTATTATTCAACGTGCATATAAGGATAAATATGGGCATCTCCCTGCGGATGATGGAATTGATATAATTGCTGTTGAATCGTTGGCATTTAAGCGCTTTGCTGACATCGCAAATCTAATAAATAAAGATGTCGTTATCGTAACAGATAATGATGGTAATATCGAAAAAAGCATAATTAAAAAATACGACGGCTATAGAGAAAGAAAAAACCTGCACTTCTATTACGAGATAGATGAAAAGCTTAATACTATTGAACCAAGTGTGCTTGAAGTTAATTGTGAGGATGGACAACCGACAGGAGTGTTCAAGACAATCATATCCAAGGATGGGTCTCTTGAGTCCAGAGATTACGATGGGATATTGAACTATATGAGAAAGAATAAAACTGAATGGGCTTTAAGGGTGTTTGAAGCAGATGATTGCATCAAATACCCGCAGTATATTCAAAATGTCATCAAGTATTTCTCATAATGTTGCCAAAATGTCAGCTGCGGGCTCAGGCAAGACATATAGCATTTGTAAAGATGCATTGGAGGCGGC
>ONMY01000240.1 GCA_900318975.1 uncultured Bacillota bacterium
TCATAAGAAAAGCGATGGTTTTGTTGGATACATATTAAAAATAGATAATGAAACATATTATGTTATGGGAGATACAGATGAAAATAAAGATATCTTAAATGTTAAAGCTGATAATATCTTCATACCAATCGGTGGAAAATATACATTTGATTATCTAGAAGCTAAATCATACATAAATAAAGTTAAACCAAAAAGAGTATATCCTACCCATCTAGCATTCTGCATAGAAGACCACACAAAAGTTTTAAATAACTTCAAAAAGTTAATAGATAAAAATATCGAAGTTATATTTTAATGTTTTTGTGTTTTCACATTATTTTATAGAATAATGTGCTATAATATCAAACAAAAGGTAAAATTATGTTCAAATTATTAAGAGACTCAATTTTCGCACCTAAAAAAATAATACATTATAGAGCTAAAAGTGGCTGGTTCACTTTCTTTTATATTTTCTTAGTATCAATCATTATGGGAGTTGTCCTTATGGTTGGTCCACTTTCCTATGATGGATTATCATATCTAGATAGAAAAGATATAATTAAAGCATTTAAGAATACAGATGCAAAAATAGAATCTGGTGTATTTACAACTTCAGATGAAATAGAAATCATAATAAACGATATATCATTTGGTTTTTATTCAACTGAATCATATCTTTTAAATGTTCCAAACCCACCAACATTTGCAGTTCTTAATGACAAAATTTATTTTGTAAGAGCTACACGTTCAACAAATCAAGTAATTGAATTTGTGAGTATTAAGAGTCTTCCTGAGAGTCTTCAAAATGTAGATTTATACGCTCTTACTGATGATTCCATATTCTTCACTGAAATAAATAATCTAATAAAAGAATTTAAACCTTGGCTTGTAATAGGATCATTTATTGTTGGGGTTATCCACGGAATGTTTTTAATGGTTCTTTATGCCGGAATATCTTACCTATTTATTTCAATGATGATAAGAGTTGGCAACTTTATGAAAAAAGGACAACTATATAAAATGTTCCTTTATTCATCAACTGCAATCGTTTTTGCAGAAGGAATAATGTTATTACTTGGGATTAATGGTATAGTTTCTATAATTTTCTTATTTGTTGCTTTCATTCCATCAATAGTTTTAGAAAGAGAAATAATAAAAAGAATAAGAATAAAAATGTTCGGCGATGGACTGATGAACAACCAGTCCGTTGTCGATAAGATTAATAAGCTTATTAATGATAAAGATAAATCAGATGAAGATGATGATTCAAATGATTTAGATGAAGATAGTAATTATAACGATAATGATGATGATGATAATTAGGAGTTAGCGTATGAACCATCAAGAGATAGAAAAGAAATGGCAAGATTATTGGTACAACAATAATCTATTCAAGGCAGAAGATAATAGCACAAAACCAAAATATTATAATCTAGTAGAATTCCCATATCCATCAGGCGCTGGAATGCATATTGGGCATGTAAGAGCTTATAGTGGACTTGAAGTTGTATCTAGAAAGAGAAGAATGGAAGGATATAATGTTCTTTTCCCAATTGGATTTGATGCTTTCGGTCTTCCAACAGAAAACTATGCAATCAAGACAAAAACACATCCAAGAATTATCACAGATAGAAACATTGAGACTTTCACAAGACAATTAAAGATGTGTGGTTTTTCGTTTGATTTTAGTAGAGTAATAGATACTACCGAAGAAAACTATTACAAATGGACTCAATATATCTTCTTAAAACTCTATAATGCAGGACTTGCATATAGATCTCATACATACGTTAATTTCTGCCCATCTTGTAAATGCGTTCTATCAAACGAAGAAAGCCAAGGCGGCGTTTGCGATAGATGTGGATCAAATGTTATTCAAAAAGAAAAAGATGTTTGGTTCTTAAAGATTACTGAATATGCACAAGACTTACTAGATGGTACTTATAAACTTGAAGCTAATCCAAGAGTTAAAACTGAACAAATCAACTGGATTGGAAGAAGCGAAGGTGCTCATATCAACTTTAA
>ONMY01000239.1 GCA_900318975.1 uncultured Bacillota bacterium
AGCTTCCCAAAAAAGAAAACGGTTAAAGACATTCCCTTAATAGGTGCTCCAATTAGTCCAACGTCAGTAAATCTTACTTTTAACGATTTAGTAATACCGACAAAAGATACGTTATACAAAACATTCTCCGAATTATTAGACAAAGTTGTTGCGCAAGATGGAAATGTTACTCGTAGAGAAGAACAACTCGATCAATTATGTAATATAATACTTTTAAAACTTGATAGTGATAAACAGGGTAAAATTGATCCAAAAAACGAAGTGTATTTTCGAGTTTTTGCTACTGAAAGTGGTACGGGCGATTACATTAAGGAAAAATTCAGTACTTTCACCGATATTTATCCGGATATATTCATAACACAATCTGATCAGGAAATCCGTTTTGATAATGCTACAATTCATGATATAGTTGAAAAAATATCAAAATTCAACTTTATTGACATTGGAGCAGATACGGTATCTATTGCTTTTCAGGTGTTAAGAAGTGCGGCATTAAAGCAAGAAGAGGGTCAGTATTTCACACCAAAACAGGTAATTCAAGCTGCAATGAAATTGATGGACTTGAATCTCAATGACATTATTATTGACCCTGCTTGTGGCACTGGTGGATTCCTTATTCAAGCTCTTATTGAACTTAAAGAATTATATCCAAATCAAGAAAGAGAAATCTCTCGTTGGGCTCAACTTCATCTCCATGGTATTGACAAGGACGCTATTGGCATTAAACTGACAAAAGCCATTATGCAGATTTTAGGCGACGGTTCTGCTCATTGTGTTAGAGGTGATAGTGTTCTAACTCATACATGGGAAAGTAAATATCCTCATTTACTAACAAATTCCTTTAAAAATGGAAGATTTACAAAGGTATTTACAAATCCTCCCTTTGGAGCGCCATTAAAGATTAAATATAAGGACGCAAAGAAATCAGGATTAAGCATCGCAGAATATGTTGATACAGGTAAAGATATTGAATTAGGACTTGCAATGTTTAATCGATGCTATGATTTATTAAAGGATAAAGGAAGGTTATGTATCGTTCTTCCAGAAACATATTTTTTCTCTCCTTCATACAAATTTGTACGTGATTGGGTAAAAGATCGATTAAAACCCATCTGTGTTGCCAATGTACCGATGGATGCTTTTCAAGGCTTTTGTAGAGCAAAAACTAATCTCTATATCTTTGAAAAAATCGACAAAAAGAAAACTAATGTAAACCTGGAATCAGATTTAGTTACATTCCTCAATCCTCAGACTTGTGGAATATATAAGAACGGAAGTGATAGGTTTATCGTTAATAGTGCAGGAGAAAGAACCAAAATAATCGATAACGAATTGTTAAGATTAGCAATTAAGTATCAAAATGGGCAGAATGATGAGATGTTCACCGTTCCACTTGCAGATACATATAAAGCTGATGTTCTTGTTCCTCAATATTATGACTACTCATTACAGCGCCCATTTGACGAATTAAAACTCACTCATAAATTCGAGCAAATCTCAATTGAAGAACTGATTAATAAAGGTATTATAACTGTATCAGGTGGACATGGAAGCCCAAGTAATGATATGAGGAATGGAAATATTCCCTATGTGAAAGTATCTGACATTAGAAATATGAGAATAAATGTAAATCCTACAAATCTCGTCTCAATAGAATTGGCGAAGAGATTTTGGAAAACAGATAACGGAAAAAGTAATTTATGTGCTTGGGATCTTATATCTCCAAGCCGTGCAAGCAGTAATATAGGTGAATTTGCTATTCTATTACCTGGAGAGGAACAGATTGTACTTACCAAGGAAGTGTTTGTAATCAGAGTACATGAAAATGACCTTGGCTATTCTCCATTCTATTTATTATGGGCATTATCATTAACCGAAACCCGTAAACAATGGCAGAGAGTTACACTAATGCAAACTAACAGAGAAGATGTTGGTCAAAGATACAAAGAAATTCTTATTCCTCAACCGATTTCTAAGGAATGGGCAGAAACGGTATCTGCTCCATTTAGAAACTACTTCACAAGTATAGCGACTGCCAAAAAGGAATTTGTTTTATCAACAGGTAATGATAAGTTCACCTATATAGCCAGTGTAAGTGCATTTGAAGAATAGGAGGTATTATGCCCAAAAGTGTAATTCAATATGATCTTTTAATCTCCTGTCCTGGTGATATTAAAGATGAGGTTAATTGCATTAAAGAAGTCGTTGATCAATTCAAT
>ONMY01000237.1 GCA_900318975.1 uncultured Bacillota bacterium
AAGAAATCAAAAGAAGTCAGAAAACATGAACACTACATTTCAAATTCTAGTGTAGAAATAGAAAATGGCAAGACATATTATTTCTTAATGGAACCAATACTCTGGAAGGTTCTTCAGGATAATGGTTCAAATAACTATATCTTAATATCTAACGATGTCATCGATGCATATTATTTCGATTTAGATAATAACGAATACGAAGAATCAGATTTACGAGAATACTTAAATAATAATTTCTATAATTATGCATTCGATACAAATGAAAAGAATTCAATAAACAAATCAAAAGTTGATTCACTAGAAGATAAGATATACTGTCTATCGACTAATGAATACAACACATTTAAACCAATTACATCAAAATCTAATCCTACTGATTATTCTATCGCAAATGGTGTATATGTTAATAATGGATATTCAACATATTTACTTAGAACCAAGGTTGAAGGCACAACAAAAAACATCTACAAAGTAGATGATACTGGTCTTATAAATATCAACGGAACAAACTCAACATATTATGGTATCAGTGCATATTCTGGCATCAGACCAGTAATGAAAATCAATTTTAATAATTAATTTACTATAAGAGGAAGTTTTATGAACTATAGTGAAGCATTTTTAAAACTTGAAAAGATTGGTCAAACACATCTTTTAAAATGGTATGATGTATTAAAAGATGATGAAAAACAAAAACTTTTAGATAAAATTGAACTCATTGATGCGAAAGTTCTCGCATCAAATGGTTCAAACAAAGATAAAGAAACAATTTCACCTTTAAAAACCCTTACACTTCCCGAAATAAAAGAAGAAGAATTAGAGGATAGAACGCTTGGCTTAAAGGCATTAAAAGAAGGAAAGCTTGCCTGTGTTCTTTTAGCTGGTGGAATGGGATCTAGACTTGGCTATTCTCATCCTAAGGGTATGTATAATATCGGCATTAATAAAACTCTTTCAATATTTGAATGCCAAATGAATACATTAAAAGAAAGAGTAAAAGAATGCGGAAGTTTTATTCCTCTTTTCATTATGACAAGTCCAGAAAACATTGATGAAACAAAAAAACATTTTGAAGAAAATGATTTTTATGGATACGATAAAACTTATATCAAATTCTTTATTCAAACAGAATATCCAGTCACAGATTTAAATGGCAAAATCTTAATGACTAATAAATATACTCCAGCATCTGCACCAAATGGTAATGGTGGCTGGTATTTATCAATGATTAATGCAGGCCTTGATAAATACGCAAAATCAATTGGTGTTGAATATTTTAATGTATACGCAGTAGATAATGTCCTTCAAAAAATGGCAGATCCAGTCTTTCTTGGCTCAATCATAAAAAGAGGATATGAATCAGGTGCAAAGGTTGTCAAGAAAGTAGATCCAGATGAAAGAGTAGGAGTTATTTGTCTTGCGAATGGTCACCCATCTATTACTGAATACATTGAACTCACTGATGAACTCAGATTTTCAAAAGATGAAAATGGAGAATATCTCTATAACTTTGGCGTTATCCTAAATTACATCTTTAGAGTAGATGCACTAGATAGAACAAAAGGGAATGACTTCCCAATCTATAGAGCGAATAAGAAATTCCCATATATGGATGATTTTGGAAATACCATCACTCCAACAGAAAACAACGCCCATAAGTATGAGACTTTTGTTTTGGATATGGTTAGAATGATGAACAATTGTGTTTCATTTGAAGTAGATAGATATAAAGAATTTGCGCCAGTAAAGAATCTTCATGGAATAGATTCAGTAGATAGCGCAAGAGAATTACTCATAAAAAATAGTATTGATATATAATTTTTTAAAATATCTATTTACACACGCTTCAAGTAGTGCTAATATTTCTATAAACTGATGACGCGGAGATAAAACTAAAAAAGCCTTCAAAGAGAGCCTATGGTGGTGGGATATAGGTATGATACTATTTAGTAAATGGACCGCTGAGGGCGCTTTGAACAGTAATAAACTAAGTATTAAGCGACATCGTAGGCCGATGTATAAGAGCCGGGAATATGATAGTATTTCGCTAAGCGCATACAATTATGGTATGAATCAAGGTGGCACCGCGGATATTTATTCGTCCTTGACAGATTTTTTCTGTCAGGGATTTTTTATTCCCTGACAACTAAGTACTGATCAATTATTATTAAAAAGGAGGGAATGAAAAATGAAAATTAATGAAATTGACTTCGATACTTACTTAAAAGATTACCCAGATTCTTTAGGATTTTATGGTAGATATGGTGGATCATATATACCAGATGAATTAAAGAATGCGATGAAGGAGATTTATGATGCTTATAAAACTATCTGTAAATCATCTAAATTCATTTCTGAGCTTAGAAGAATCAGAAAAGAATTCCAAGGAAGACCCACTCCAATATCTCATCTTGAAAGATTATCTAAACAAATAGGTAATGGTGTTCAAATCTATGTTAAAAGAGAAGATTTGAACCACACAGGTGCCCATAAACTAAATCACTGCATGGGTGAAGCACTCCTTGCAAAATATATGGGAAAGAAAAAAATAATCGCAGAAACTGGTGCTGGTCAACACGGAGTAGCTTTAGCTACTGCAGCTGCATATTTTGGCCTTGAATGCGATATTTATATGGGGGCTGTAGATATTAAGAAACAAGCCCCAAATGTCGCAAGAATGAAAATATTAGGGGCTAGAGTTATAGAAGTAAATGATGGACTTAAAACCTTAAAAGAGGCAGTAGATGCAGCATTTGCTGCATATTTAAAAGAATATAAAGACTCACTATATGCGATAGGTTCAGTAGTAGGTCCTCATCCTTTCCCAATGATGGTAAGAGATTTTCAAAGTGTAGTTGGAATAGAGGCAAGAGAACAGTTTTTAGATATGACTGGAGAACTTCCTGATGCCGTAGTTGCCTGTGTTGGTGGTGGATCAAATGCGATGGGAATCTTCTCAGGATTCTTAAATGATAAAGTAGATATCTATGGAATTGAACCTCTTGGAAGAGGAATTAAAATTGGAGATCATGCCGCAAGCCTAACTTATGGCAGTGAAGGTATAATGCATGGATTTAATAGCATCATGTTAAAGGATAAAGATGGTAATCCAGCCCCAGTATATTCCATCGCATCTGGGCTTGATTATCCTTCAAGTGGACCAGAACACGCATTCTTAAAAGATATTGGAAGAGTAAAATATGATGCAATAGGTGATGATGAGACAATCGATGCTTTCTTTAAACTTTCAAGGCTTGAAGGCATCATCCCAGCCCTTGAAAGCGCACATGCAGTTGCATATGCCATAAAGCTTGCGAAGAAGATGAATAAAGGCTCAATCCTTGTGAATCTTTCTGGAAGAGGAGATAAAGATATGGATTATGTCATCGAAAAATATGGCGATAAATATCTACAATGACGAATTGTACAATACATAGTAATACAAAATTCATATTAGATGATGCATTCAGTGTAATAACTGAGTGGTAATGTTATTAAAACCTCCTAATACAACGGGAGGTTTTAAATTTTTATATATTATTTTTTATATTTCTATGGCAATAGAATTAATTTTCATATATAATAATAAAAATTAAAACTCTTTAGTGGAGGTATAAGCATGGGACTAACACTCACAGAGAAAATAATCTACGCTCATACAGATAGTATTCCTGAAAAAGGAAAAGAATTCTATCTAAGAATCGATAATACAATAACTCAAGATGCGACAGGCACAATGGCCTATCTTGAGTTTATGAGTATGGGAATAGATAAAGTTAAGACAAAAAGATCTGTAAGCTATATTGACCATAATACTCTCCAAAATGGCTTTGAAAACGCTGATGACCATGAATTCCTAAAGACAGTTGCGGATAAATATGGTATCTACTTTTCAAAATGTGGTAATGGAATCTGTCACCAAGTTCAACTTGAAAGATTCTCTATTCCTACTTTGACCCTTCTTGGTAGCGATTCTCATACTCCAACATCTGGAGGTCTTGGCACTCTTTCAATTGGGGCAGGAGGACTAGATGTTGCGCTCGCAATGGCTGGAAAACCATTCAAAATGATTATGCCAGAAATTGTAAATGTAAAACTCACAGGAAAACTAAAGTGTGGTGTTACAGCTAAAGATATCATCTTAGAAGTATTAAGAAGAAAAACTGTAAAAGGTGGTGTCAATAAAGTATTTGAATATACTGGTGATGGAATTAAATATCTAACTGTCCCAGAACGTGCAACCATCTGTAATATGGGTGCTGAACTTGGGGCAACTACGTCAATCTTCCCAAGCGATGAAGTAACTAAAGATTTCTTAAGAAGAGAAGGAAGAGAAAACGACTTTATTGAACTATCTCCAGATAGTGATGCAATCTACGATGAGATTATAGACATAGATTTATCTAATCTAGATGCCCTCGCAGCTTGCCCATCAATGCCAGATAACGTAAAGAAAATAAAAGAAATAGAAGGCACCAAAGTAGACCAAGTACTCGTTGGTTCTTGTACAAATTCATCATATCTCGATATGATGATGGTGGCCTCTATCCTAAAGAATAAGAAGATTCATAAAGATGTAAGCTTTGCTATAAACCCAGGTAGTAAACAGGTTCTATCAATGATGGTTAAAAATGGCCTATTATTCGATATTCTGGCATCTGGCGCAAGAATCCTTGAATGCACCTGTGGAGCCTGCATAGGAATGGGACAATCACCTAAGACGAATGCTATATCACTTAGAACATATAATAGAAACTTCTATGGAAGAAGTGGTACACTCTCTGCGAATGTCTATCTAGTATCACCAGTAACTGCCACTTTAAGTGCAGTTAATGGTTATATCACTGATCCAACTGATATGATGATAGATATACCTTATGAATATCCAGATAAGTTTATCATCGATGATTCCATGATTATAAAACCTACCTTTAAATCAGAGATTGCAATGGGTCCAAACATTATGGCACTTCCTAAGTTTAGTCCTTTAAATGATAGATATGAAATAAAGGTTGTCTTGAAGACAAAGGATGATATCACCACCGATGATATCATGCCTGCCGGAAGTAAAATATTGCCATATAGATCAAATATTGAAAAACTATCGGATTATACCTTCTATAACATCGATAAAGATTTCAAGAAGAAGGCAAAGGGATACACTGAATCAGTAATTGTAGGTGGATTAAATTATGGCCAAGGTTCATCAAGAGAACATGCAGCAATCTCACCAAGGTATCTTGGTGTTAAGGCAGTCCTCGCAAAATCATTCGCAAGAATCCATAGACAAAACCTTATGAACTTTGGAATAGTACCTATCGTTATTAATGATGACATTTATAATGATATAAATGAAGGTGATACTATTACCCTTGATTTTAAAGATTTAGATAAGAATATCGTTAAAGTATGTGATAGTGTAATTAACACATCTTTCACAGAAAGTGAAATAGAAATGCTTAAGAAAGGAGGACT